>NZ_JAUBPI010000099.1:0-15951 GCF_036700645.1 Microcoleus sp. S36b_A4
TTAATTATGAAATGGAACCGAAAGATCAAAAACAAAGGTAACGCGAGTTAATGCAGTTTAGATGTCGAACAGCTTAGACCTCTTGCAAAAGTCCTTTTAATAAAATTTTGGAACGGGCATCTTGCCCCTCCTAGTTATTTTTGAAAGAGGTCTAATGACTACTGACTACTGACTACTGACTACTGACCATTTCATTTAATCTCCTCAATTTGAGCATTCAAACCGTTAGCGCTGAGCATTTGTAGCAATTCCTCAGCTTTTTCTAGTTCCCGAAAAGCACCGGCTTGCATCACCGATCGTCCGCTGGAAAAAGAGCGAAAAGCACCGGGAACGAGGGATTGCATTTTTTGTCGATCGCGCCAACTGTCGGTATCCACCACAACTCGATACCGGAAACCCAAAGCTCTGGCTCGATCGAATGACGGCGAATTATCCGCGGCATCGGGCAAAGAATTACCCCCTAAAGGTGCAGGTACATAGCCGCCCCTTCCGATCGGAATGTTGCGGCCCGGAACCGGCAATCTACCCTCGGAAGCAACCGAACTCGAACTATCAAAATTGGGAGGAATCATTGGTTGCTGTACCGAAATTTCCGAAATTGATCGATAATTCGGATCGGGCACAGGAATTGCGCTCGCCCCTTGGGCTACCGATGAAGCAGCGGCATTCCTCGGAGAAAGTTCTTGTCGCAACTCAGCGCTTCGCGGTGCGGGTCGATTTTGCACAGATCGCATTGAAACGGGCGCAGGCGGGGGAAGTGGCGCTCTTTCAACTCTGGGAATTAGCCGGCCGGGAGTGTAAGCCGGGAGAGAAGTGTCTGGACCACCGATGCTGGGAGGTCGATCGGCCGTTAGCTGCAAAGCACTTCCCCCCATTGGCGGCGGTGTAAAAGTTCCCGCCACATCAACCGATCCCGTCGTCCGGCTGCTCGACAATTGATTGCCGTAAGCTGGGATTACTTGACCTTTTGCCGCATTGTTGACATCGTACTGACCGTTGTTGCGAATGACATTGCCCCCCGGTTCGGCGGCAGTTCCCAAATCGGGCAGAGAGCTCGCGATCGCCACAATTCCGTCCCGGCGATTACTCTCGATATAATTGTTACGCAGCACAGGTCTAGCATTAGCTTGCACCACCACGCCGTCCTTATTGCGAGTAATTTTGTTGCCGATCAGCAGAGGCGAAGCGTTCTGCGCTACATTCACCCCAAATCCGGTGTTTTCAAACACATTATCTCGAACTTCCGGCTGGGAACTGCCAAAAATAGTAATGCCGTTAGCTCCATTTTTCGAGAAAACATTCCCGCCAATCGTCGGCCTGGATGTACCCACTACCGAAATGCCGTCGTGAGTGCTCCCAGAAAAAGTATTGTTAACAACTGTCGGAGAACTCGATTCGATCCACAAAGCGTAACCGCGATAGTTGGTATTCGTCACCGTCACCCCGCTGAGTCCCGCCCCATCTGCGCCTAAAATCGCGATATTTTGACCCGCCGAAGTCGGACTGATAAAGTATCCTCCGCCTTTGATGACAATATTCTGACCGCGAGTGTTGGGATTTCCCTGAACTGTCACGCTGGGCCTGAGCATTAATGGAAATTTTTCGCCGGTTTGCTCGCTGTAAGTACCGGGCGCTAGCAAAATCGCTGTTTTGGGCGGGGCCACGCTTAAGGCGTAGGTAAGGGTTTTAAACGGAGCTTGATCGCTGCCGTTGCCCCCCGTGTCGCTGCCCCCGATCGAGCTGACGTAGAGTATGTTGATGTCGCTCTGCAGCGTCTGAGAAAGTAGCTGCACTCCCGGTATCCCGGCAGCGATAACTGACGGTTGATGGTTGCAAAGGGCGGTCATCGCAAAGACGAGTAGAAGGCAAGAACTCAAACAAAATTTTTGCGATCGCTTTTCTTTGCACTCGCTATATTGAGAATTTAGGAGCATAAATAAACCCCACTGATTTGCGATCCGAGTTCCGCTTCCCGATTTCGGTGTCGGGTTTTTGCGATCGAACTTTGATTTCACCCGCCTGCTGGGGTTTTCTGCCGTTAATCTTTTGTGTTGTTCTGCTAACCTCACGGCTCTCCTCCGAAGTGTGGTATGCAGTTTAACGATTCCACTCTTATCAAGTTTGATCTATTATGCTTTGTTTTCATCAAATTCAATAAAACTTAAAAAATTATTGTCGAATTTACATTGGTTTATGCCAAAATTAAGCCGCCTGCTTTGCCACAATCTTGACGGCGTGGGAGAATATAGCGGGTTGATTGGTAAGATTAATTATAATTAGGGTGGTTGTGAATGACCGACAAACAAAACAGAACTTTACCGGCACAGCCAGCCCTCTGCCGGATTTTAGATGCAAATTTAGATCGATCGCGCGAAGGGTTGAGAATTATTGAAGAATGGTGCAGGTTTGGTCTCAACAACGCCGATTTAGCTGGCGAGTGCAAGCAACTGCGTCAAGAATTGGCTGCTTGGCACGTCGCAGAACTTCGCAGTGCTAGGGATACGCCTGCTGATCCGGGTACGGAGTTGACTCACCCGCAGGAAGAGCAGCGTTCGAGCATTCAGCAGCTACTGGAGGCGAATTTCTGTCGGGTGGAAGAAGCTTTGCGGGTACTCGAAGAGTATGGCAAAATTTACGATCGGAATATGGGCGCGGCTTTTAAGCAGATGCGCTATCGGGTTTATACTCTCGAAAGCAATTTGCTGGCTTACCGGCGCTACCAGCAGTTACTTCGATCGCAGTTATACCTCGTAACTTCGCCGAGAGACAACTTGTTGGGAGTTGTGGAAGCTGCTTTGCAAGGCGGACTGACTTTGGTGCAGTACCGCGACAAAACCTCAGACGACGGCGCCAAGCTGGCTAATGCGCGCAAGCTTTGCGAACTTTGTCACCGCTACGATGCTTTGCTGATTGTGAACGATCGCGTGGATTTTGCGATCGCAGCAGATGCCGACGGCGTACACTTAGGACAGGGAGATTTCCCTGTGGCGGAAGCGCGCAAGTTGCTCGGCCCGGGACGGATCATCGGTCGTTCTACTACGAATGGCGAGGAAATGCAGCGAGCTATTGAAGAGGGAGCAGACTATATTGGAGTTGGGCCGGTTTACTCCACTCCTACTAAACCTGATAAACAGGCGGCGGGTTTGGACTATGTGCGGTATGCTGCTACTAAGTCGCCGATTCCCTGGTTTGCGATCGGCGGAATTGATATCAACAACCTCGATGAAATATTGAATGCCGGAGCTCAAAGGGTTGCCATAGTACGCGCAATTATGGAAGCAGAACAGCCTACTTTAGTCACGCAGTTTTTCATCTCGCAGTTGATTCGGATGCAGAATCTAAAAGCTCAGAAAGCTTTGCACGGGAAAAGCTAGGTTTATTTGCGATTCGTAGGGCGGGTTTAGCACAGGAAATCTGTGCATAAAATATAATTTTGTTACCAAACCCGCCCAAAAAACAGATATTTTACTGATGATAAATCAAATTGCGCTGCAAGTTAACGGAGAAACCCGCAATTGTGCGATCGACACACCGTTACCAAAATTACTAGAACAATTGGGATTAAACCCGCGCTTGGTGGCTGTGGAGTACAACGGGGAAATTCTGCACAAACAATTTTGGGAAACTACACAAATGCAAGAGGGCGACATCTTAGAAGTTGTCACAATTGTCGGAGGAGGCTAGCCACAAATGGGTGACAAATTAAACCTTAAATTGTCACCGGGCTGAACCGAGGAATGTCGCTTGCCCTCAAATCTAGATCCCCCTAAATCCCCCTTAATAAGGGGAGTAGGGGTTGACTTTGAGAATAATCTTGTCTCCCTAAATCCCGTTAATTAAGGGGAACTTTGAGAATAATCTTGTTCCCCTAAATCCCATTAATTAAGAGGGACTTTAAGAAAAATCTTGTCCCCCCCTTATTAAGGGGGGCTAGGGGGGATCGAGACTTTGAGACAAACAAAAGAGACTTAAGGAACGCCCCAAAATATCGCAATTAAACTGCGACAGCTTCAGCCACGGGTTCAGCCACAGGTGCTGCTACAACAGGATAAATGCTGACTTTCTTGCGAGTTTTGCCTTTTCTTTCAAAAGTCACCACACCGTCAATCATGGCAAACAGAGTATCATCTCTGCCGATACCAACATTATTACCAGGGTGAACTTTAGTGCCGCGTTGACGGATCAAAATGTTGCCAGCTTTGACAACTTGACCGCCGTACTTTTTGACACCCAGACGCTGAGAATTAGAGTCGCGTCCGTTACGTGTACTGCCTGTACCTTTCTTGTGGGCCATAATATCCTCAACTGTATTTACTATTTTTTATTCTGAATCAGTTTCGGCGGTTTGGGGGGTTTCAACAACTGCTGCAGTTAAGTCTCTGGCGGCCAAGACTGTACCGTTGACGCTAATCGAGTCAATCATAAAGCGAGTTGTTTCTTGACGGTGCCCTTTTTTCTTCCGAGTTTTCTTTTTCGGCTTCATCTTGTAGACGAGGACTTTGCGGCCCCGGAAATGCCGGAGAACCGTTCCTTCTACAGTGGCATTTTCTAGTAGAGGCTGGCCGATATGAACCTCGCCTTCGTGCTGGATCAGAAATACTTTGTCTATGGTGACTTTGGATTCAGCTTCGACGTGAAGCAGTTCGATGTCGTAGAAGCGGCCTGGTTCTACCCGAAATTGTTTGCCGCCGGTTTCAATGATTGCGTAAGTCATGGGATGGTTGTTGAGATTGCCGTACAGGTAGCTGATGAGTCATTGGTCATTGGTCGTTGTGGACTTTTGACTGCTGACTGCTCTCCAGCTTTTGGAATGTCTTAACCTGATCCGAGCCGGATTTAGACAGACAATCTACTACTATTGCGGATTGTTGTAGTTTTGTCAAGTTCTATCGCGCCGGAAATTTCTAATTAGCTAGGATTTACGCACCGGTGGTCAGAAACCGGGTGTTTTTACGAAAATTCTTCGTTTTCAGCCAGAGATTAGGTAAAAAACCCGGTTTCTTCCTTCGGTCTTACATGCGTAAGCCCTGTTAGGGATAAAAATAGAAGATGCTGTAACTTTTTTATCCCCTTGATCCAAAAGGTCGATCGAACGGGATTCAAGCCGTCGCAGAACATTTGCGCGATCGTAACAATTCCAAAGCTTGCTGTTTCACCCTACCCTCCATCACCTCTTTTTGCAAATTAATAAAAGCCTCAAAATCTTCTAAACCGTACTTAGTCATCTGCAACTGCTGTCGCAACTGTTCTTCTGCCTCAACCGTTAAGTAACCTGTTGCCAAAGCTTTGCGGACAATTTTACTGATTAAAGTCATAGTAGATTTACCCTGAATACACCTACGTTAAAACACTGAAGTTTTGTCACTCGACTAACTCAGCTTTTAGTTTGTTTCATAATTACCCTTAAAATAGGTTAAATCTACCTTAAGGTCTATGTAAATAAAGTTATTTTTGATACATTGATGAAATCGTAGCGATTTTAAATGTAGAGTGCTATTAAATTGGTATCTTTAGTTTTTGCCAGACCAAATTATTCTTCAAATACGTTAAATCTACCTTAAGGCATATTTAAACATAGCGATTTGTGACATGGGAAATTGTATGGCTTTTAAATGTAGAGTGCGCTTAAATTGGTATCTTTAGTTTTTGTCAGACAAAAGCCGCCATTGTCTCACAGCAAAAGGAGGAACCAGCAATTCTGTTTCTTTTTGATTTTTCACGGGCAAACTCAACAGCAAAGGTTGATTGCTTTCCAATTGTGCAATTATTGATTTAAAATCGTATTCTCCGACATTAATTGGCAAACCCGACTCGTTCCAAATATCATTAGCCTTGCCCATTTCCCGCTTGCCCGCCGCCACTTTCAGCGGAACCGGGTGCTGCAATTCTGTTCCCGGAAATCCTACCACTCTCAGATTTAAAGACTTTACTACTCCCGACTTTACTCGCTTGTACAAAACAACTTGCCATGCTTTATCGTCTGTATCGCGCAGGCTTTGTACGGATCGGAACATTACTGTCTCAGCAGTTTCTGGATATTTGTGAATCGAGGCGAAAGCGGGCGGGCTAACCGCTAAGATTAGATACAAGCACAAGCTAATAATAGTTAAAGTTCTACGCCAACAATAATATTTTTTCAACTTGCAATACCTCCAATAATTTACACTTTCTTAGCAAAAAAACCCAAAAAGGACAGGTTTGTATTGAGATGATTAAGGGATGAACAATAAAAGACAAGAAGCAGGCAGGTTTTGTATAAAGATTATTCATCGATGACCAAGTTACGCGCTAAACCAGCCCTTACATTATACCTCGGCTTGGTTTCCTGAAGTTAGGCGCTAAACCTGGTCTTACCATGTACATAATCTGGTTTATTTCCAATCGGTTTCAGCTTGGGAGAGTACGTAAGCTGAAACATCGATAATTTGTTGTTCAGACAAACGATCTTTGTAAGCGGGCATAATGCCTTTGCCGTTGGTTACTAAGTTGAAAATGTTGGCGATGGAATCCATGCCGTATTTTTTTAAGGCTTTTTGTTTCAAGTTTTTGCCGCGCCTGATAATGTTGCCACCGTTGATGTGACAGCCTGCACAGTTGGTGCTGAATACTTCGGCTGCGGTTGTGGTATTTGTAGCTGTATCTGCGATCGCCATTTGGGAATTAGTAGCGATTTCTACAAATGCCAGTGTCAGTATCAATAGAAAGGCGGTGAGAAAATTTTTTAAGTTCTTTAGCGAAATCATTTATTGGTCAGGTAAAAAATAGTGCTGGGTTTAATGATATCACTAAATACGCATTTTGGACTTAACTCAGCGATTCATTCTTCCCAATCGAAGGTGCGGGAAACTGCTTTTTTCCAAAAGCGATATTTTTGCTCGCGAAGTGCGATCGGCATTTTCGGTTCCCAAGTACAATCCACCGCCCAATTGTCCCGCAATTCGGCTAGCTGACTCCAAAAACCCACCGCCAAACCGGCCGCATAAGCCACACCGAGTGCAGAAGTTTCTGCTACCACAGGCCGCATCACAGGCACTCCCAAAACATCGCTCTGAAACTGCATCAGCGTGTGATTTACCACCATACCTCCGTCTACTTTTAAAGACAAAAGCTGCACAGCAGAATCCTGATTCATCGCCTCCAATACTTCTCGCGTTTGCCACGCTGTAGCTTCCAATGCGGCGCGGGCAATGTGTGCCTTAGTCACGTAGCGAGTTAAACCTGCAATTACTCCCCTGGCGCTGTCTTTCCAATAGGGTGCGTAGAGTCCAGAAAACGCCGGGACAACGTAAACTCCGCCGCTATCTTCAACTGTATTTGCTAATGTTTCTACTTCTGCAGATGTGTTGATGATACCCAAATTGTCCCGCAGCCACTGCACTAAAGCCCCGGCAAGCGCAATACTGCCTTCCAAAGCATACACAGCGGGCGATTCCCCCATCTTGTAGGCGACTGTTGTTAGTAACCCGTTTTTTGAGGGGACGATCGCCTCACCGGTATTCAGCAGCATAAAACAGCCCGTACCGTAAGTATTTTTCGCCTCCCCCGGACTGAAACAAGTTTGCCCGACGAGAGCGGCTTGCTGATCCCCCAAAGCAGCAGCAATTGGAACACCTGCAAGCAATCCTTTTGCAGTTCCAAAAACTTGACTCGAAGGGCGAATTTCTGGCAGCATCTGGCGGGGAATTGCCATTATTTCCAAAGTTTCGGCATCCCAATCGAGGGTTTGCAAATCCATCAGCATCGTGCGGCTGGCGTTGGTAACATCGGTAATGTGCGCGCCGCCCGTCAGGTGCCAAATCAGAAAAGTATCGACATTGCCAAAAATCGCATCCCCTTGATTTGCCGCTTCCCGCAATCCTGGAATATTGTCCAGCATCCACTTAATTTTCGGCCCGCTGAAATAAGTTGTCAGCGGCAAACCGCATCGTTTTTGAAATCTATCTTTGCCCTCAATTTCAGCTAATTGATCGCAAATAAAGCGAGTGCGGGTATCTTGCCAAACAATCGCATTACCGTAAGGTTTGCCAGTTTTTCTGTCCCAAACAATTGTAGTTTCGCGCTGGTTGGTAATACCGAGTGCAGCAATATCTTCCGGGTCAATATTGCCAATTTCGAGGGCATTTTTAATCACGCTTTGGGTGCGCTGCCAAATTTCATCGGGATTGTGTTCAACCCATCCTGGCTGCGGATATATTTGCTGGTGTTCTTGTTGGTTGCGACAAATTATCTGTCCCAGGCGATCGAATACGATAAATCTGGTGCTGGTAGTTCCTTGGTCGATCGCTGCTACGTATTTTTTTACCAATTGTCTAAAATATTTTTAGTAATGAGGTCTTTAACGTATATGATACTATATCTAGAAGTCAAATTAATGTCAAAAACTTTAGCTTACGGAATTCCCCAAGTTGAAACTGGCAGATTTGCTGAGGCTCGATCGCACAATTAAGGTTATTGGCTTTGACGATGCTCCGTTTTCTCGTAGAAGTGGCAGTCTGGTGTCGATCGCGGGCATAGTCTGTGGGGGAACTAGATTTGAAGGAATGGTTTGGGGACAAGTCCTCCCAGACGGATTAGATGCCACGGATGCTATTTCTGGGCTACTCCTCGGAGGCAAATTTCTGCCGCAATTGCATCTGGTTTTGCTAGACGGAATTGCTTTCGGAGGCTTCAATATTATTGACCTTCCTGAGTTAGCATCGCGGCTGCAAATTCCTTGCGTTGCTGTCATGCGCCGCCAACCAGATTTAGCTGCTGTTGAAAAAGCCCTCCGCCATTTACCAGACTCGCAATACCGTTTAGAATTGTTGCGTCGCGCTGGGATAATTCACGCTTTTGAACCTTTCTTTTTTCAAGTTTGCGGCGAACAACCGGAAGTAATAGCGAGGGTTCTCCAGCGTTTGACAGACACTGGTAAAGTTCCTGAAGCTTTGCGTTTGGCTCATCTGATTGGTGCGGCTGTAATTAATGGGGTTAGCAGCAGTTCTGCTTGAATTATTGTTAAGAACGGGCAAGATGCCAGTTCCACAAAGAGGCAATTTTATTGTGGGGAGTAGGGGTTGGGCGGGAGATCCCCTTAAGAAGGGTCAAGATGCCCGTTCCACACCGACTAAATTTTCTTGTCGGGAGTAGGGGTTGGGCATCCTGCCCGCCCAGGAAAGGCTGATTGTAAATGATGTTATTCGATAAGTTTGTACCTACTTACTTACACAATTTCGCCGTCAATTTCACCGAATTCGATTTGAGTTCCCAACGCCAAAGTTAGCGTACTTTCAGGTTCTACCATTTTTATATCGCCTTGAATGTCTGTAGCCCACCAAGCGCGATCGCACAAATTGGTCAATCCTAACGAAAGCTCGTTTCTCGATCGAGAAGTGACTATAGCTACAAGACCGTTAGATGCTGCGGCTGTTAAACTCGGTATGTCAGAAGTGAATAGTTGAGTTCCCACACTCAAAGGAATAACTCGACTGCCTAATTTCAGAGAAAAGTGGCTGCTAGTAAAAGAATTTACTGCGGGCTGATCTGATATAAAGGTAGGCGGAATATTTGCTGGTGTTGGGGCTGGCAAGTCAGAGTTTCCTACTGTAATGGTACAGTTGCCGATTTTCTTTTGGTCGCCCGATCGCAAATAACTCACCGCCCCGCTATCAACATTCTCGCAAACAATTTGACCTGCTTCTAATTGAAACCGCATTGCCAAGGGTGAAACATTAGGAATGCAGATAATAGACAAATTTTCATCACTACCAAAAGTCACCGGTTCGGAACCCAGAGTGAGAGTGCGATTTGCTCCGGTATCGTAACTAATTACCAGCCAAGCTTTGTTGAACAAAGTTTCGGCTACAACTAGCATAATGCCAATCCAAAAACCGATCGCAGCACAGCCAGCTAAACGGCCTGCTGTACCGGATAAATTGTAAGCAAACAGAATAAACAAACAGCCGCCCAAAACTCCTCCTACACCGCCGCCTCCCATGCCGCGAAGCGCTCCCAAGTTGGGAATCCGCTGTGCAAGTCCAAGTCCTAACAAACTGCCAGCTATTCCCCAGCAAATTACTCGCAATAATTCGTTGTTTCCGTCGCCAATCCCGCTGTAAATACCTTCGGCGATGGCCCCAGAAATCGCTCCTGCTATTAAACCAAACAATCCGCCATTTTTTAAAGCTTGTTTAATTTGAGGCTTGCCTTTGATATAGTAATAATAGCCGAACATGATAGCAGTAGCAATGCCACCGCCTACCAGCCCAAACCAGCGAGCTGTGGAAAATACACTATCAGAAAAAGAGGCCGAACCAGTGAGTCGCTGCATGAAAGGTTCGGTGATTAGATTGCCGACGAAACCGCCGACTGCACCGCTAATCCCAAACTGCAAAGCTTTTTTAAGGGCTGATAGATTTCTTTTCACGGCGCACCAGATTTAAAGTGAGAGTCCAATCTAGCTACAAGCTCGAAACTTAGGATTTCCGATGATCTTATATCTGGCATCGCGATCGAGAACAGGCTTTCCGGCCTGTTCCACAAACACAAAGAGTTGAGTTTTCTTATGAGTAGTAGGGGTTGGGCAGGAAGCATTGGTGTCAACTTAAGCTTTTAGTCCGCCAGTCCTCCCGCTCACCCGGGAGCCCGCCAGGGGTTTCAACCCCTGACGGACTATCGGTTTTACCTTAAGTTGACACGCCTTGGGCAAGAGATCCCGCCCGTCCAAGACTTATTCAGAATGGTGCAAGATGTGAGACGATCGCACCTCTCCCCGCCTCTCTCCCGCCTGTCTCCCCCCATCTCCCGCTTGTCTCCCTCTGAGGGAAAAGTCTTTGAACCTCGCGCGATCGCCCGTTACAATTCCCGCTAAATGCTCGATCGCCTGTAACCCTTGCTGCCCGATAATTTTAGCAATTTTTTAACTGTGAAATTTTAACCGAGAAGACCCAAGTGAGGGCCCCAATATGAAAAGGAATGTTACAAACTATTACAGTAACACTCAGAATGTGAACATAATGCCTCAAAATACTTGCGAGAGGTAGTTGTGTCAGAGAAGCAATATCCTTACTAACTGCCCGATAGTCACTCGATCGCCACTAAGTGGCCTGCTGCAATCTTTATCATAAATTAAAGATCGCATCAGTCATTTATGGTATTGTAAGCGACAGGCTTAGTGCGAGCACTCACAACCGCACCGGCGTGAAGAACAAGCGCCGTTAAGCACCGAAGGCAGTCAACCGCCAACAACTTCAACAGTTGCTGAGTGTGGAAAGTCCAGCCTTCCCCGTCAAAGCTCCTGCCTGAGCAGGAAAGATACGGGACACAAGCGCCCGCTTTCGCTAGCTCAGCGCAGAGCAGTTCATATAGCAAAATATCCAGCGGGTACACACAAGATGAGTATCGTCACCAAATCAATCGTCAACGCAGACGCCGAAGCTCGCTACTTGAGCCCAGGTGAATTAGATCGGATCAAAAGCTTCGTCACCTCTGGTGAACGCCGCGTCCGCATCGCCCAAATTTTGAGCGAATCCCGCGAACGCATCGTCAAGCAAGCAGGCGACCAACTTTTCCAAAAGCGCCCTGATATTGTTTCTCCCGGCGGCAACGCTTACGGCGAAGAAATGACCGCAACTTGCTTGCGCGACATGGACTACTACCTGCGTTTGATTACCTACGGAATCGTAGCTGGCGACATTACTCCGATCGAAGAAATCGGTATTGTCGGCGTCCGCGAAATGTACAAATCTCTCGGCACCCCGATTGAAGCCGTCGCCGAAGGCGTTCGCGCTATGAAAAATGCAGCAAGCTCGCTGCTGTCTGGAGAAGATGCTTCCGAAGCTTCCTCTTACTTCGACTACGTTATCGGTGCGATGCAGTAAGGAATTTTGATTTTAGGTTTTCGATTTTAGATTGAAAAATTGGGGGTTGCCGGCAACAAGTTAAAAGCTTTTGCAAATAACCAGCCACTTAAAAATCTTAAATCCCACATCCCAAATTCCAAATTCTAGCTCCAAAATTGGACTGACTCAGCCACTTTCTAGGAAACAAGACAACCATGCAAGACGCAATTACCGCCGTTATCAATTCCTCTGACGTTCAAGGTAAGTACCTGGACATCAGCGCTCTAGACAAGCTCAAGAACTACTTTGCTTCTGGCGAACTGCGCGTCCGCGCCGCTACAGCCATCAGCGCTAATGCAGCCACAATCGTCAAAGAAGCAGTTGCTAAGTCTCTGTTGTACTCTGACGTAACTCGTCCCGGCGGCAATATGTACACCACTCGTCGTTATGCAGCTTGCATCCGCGACTTGGACTACTACCTGCGCTATGCCACCTACGCTATGCTAGCTGGCGACCCTTCCATCCTCGATGAGCGCGTGCTCAACGGTTTGAAAGAAACCTACAACTCCTTGGGCGTGCCCATCGGTTCTACCGTACAAGCAATCCAAGCAATGAAAGAAGTCACCGCCGGTTTGGTCGGTTCTGACGCTGGTAAAGAAATGGGCGTCTATTTCGACTACATCTGCTCTGGCTTGAGCTAAGACTCAGGAAGAAGAAAGAAGGAAGAAGGAAGTTCGGCAACGGATTCTGTAACGGATGTAACGAATGTAACAGATGTAACAGATTTCAGTCCGATGGAAGTCGGAAGAAGGAAGAAGATTTATTTCTTGCCTCTTTTAACTTTTAACTTTTTACTTTGGACTTGTTACCTTTGACTTTGAAAAGAGGTCAGGGAAGTTGAGAGTGATTGCTAGACCGTCAAAGGCTTGCCGAGAAAGCCCGACGAGTTTTAACGAGCTAGTTTTGACTCCTAACTCCCTGCCTTCAATCTTTAAAAAATCCATCTAATAATCTGTAAACCTACTCAGGAGTTAGTTTCCCATGAGAATGTTTAAGGTGACTGCTTGCGTCCCAAGTCAAACTCGCATCCGCACTCAGCGCGAATTGCAAAATACCTATTTTACTAAGCTCGTTCCTTACGACAACTGGTTCCGGGAACAGCAAAGAATTATGAAAATGGGCGGCAGAATTATTAAAGTGCAACTGGCTACCGGTAAGCCCGGTGCTAATACAGGTTTACTTTAAGAGCCGAAGCTGGATTAGTAGAGGGGTAAGAGGTCGCGATCGACCTCTTTTTTGTTTGTTATAGTTATAGCATAAGGAATAATGTCCAGCGTTTTTAATCTCATCATTGACAAATATTTCAATAAGCAGAAAGTATAACTGCGATTATCGCTAACAAAACAGCAAGCATTTGTGGTAATGTAATAGCCTCTTTTAAGAATAAAGTCGATAATAATATAGTAATCAGCGGGTAGATAGACGTAACACTCACTACATTGGCAACTTCACCTTTGCCAAGGGCTATAAAAAATACTAATGATGCCACAGTGCCACAAACGCCAACTAACATGGCAAACAAAATCCCCCTAACATCTCCCTCAAAACTAAAATTATTAGTTTGGATAATAATAAATAAAGTAGTTAAAATAGCGCCAATTGCTTCATAAACAAAAGCAGTTTTGTAGTCAATATATTTAGTTGCTAAATTGCCAAAAAATCCCCACAAACCATATAATAGCGAACAGATTAATGCGTAAATTAACCAATCTGGTACTTTAGCCATCTTTGTTAGAGTTTATTGAGATCATTCTAAAATCATATGGCTAATGACATTCGACGCTTGATTCCCTTTTTTGACCCCAGCGCCTCTCAATGGGCCGCTGAGGCCCGGTGGCTGAGGTGGCTGACTTTTCTGTGGCTGTTTGTCGGGCTGACAGCATTGTTTTCGGCTTCCTATCCCATTGCAAATTATGAATTTGGAGACGGCCTTTATTATTTTAAACGACAGCTAATCGCAGTGGCGATCGGGCTGGCCGGCTTTAACTTGATGGTATACTCCCCCCTACGCTACCTGCTGAAAACATCTCAGGTAGGCGTTTTGTTGCTGCTGGGATTGCTGTGGCTGACCTTGGTTCCGGGGGTAGGAACCACAATCAACGGGGCGACTCGCTGGATATCTCTGGGCCCGGTTCCGATTATTCAACCTTCTGAATTGATCAAGCCGTTTTTTGTTCTCCAAAGTGCCCGCATTTTCGGCAACTGGTCCCGGTTGACGAATAAAGTTCGCTTAACTTGGCTGTTAATTTTCGGCGCAATGCTTTTGGGAATTTTGTTGCAACCGAACTTAAGTACCACGGCTTTGTGCGGGATGACTTTGTGGTTGGTGGCTTTGGCGGCGGGATTGCCTTACTTGCAGTTGGGCGCAACGGCTATGGGGGGAATGCTTTTAGCCGTTTTAAGTATTAGTTTGAGGGAATATCAGCGCCGCCGGATTATGTCTTTCCTCAATCCTTGGGCTGATCCGATGCAAGACGGCTATCAGTTGATTCAAAGTCTCCTGGCTGTCGGTTCAGGGGGCATTTGGGGTGTGGGTTTGGGGATGTCGCAGCAAAAGTTATTTTATTTGCCGATTCAGTACAGCGATTTTATTTTTGCTGTGTTTGCTGAGGAGTTTGGTTTGGTGGGAGGTTTCTCGCTATTGCTGATGTTAGCGGCCTACTCTACTGTGGCTTTGAGGGTAGCGATGAAGGCTCGAAATATTGAGAGTCAGTTGGTGGCGATTGGGGTGATGGTGGTGATGGTGGGACAGTCGCTGCTGAATATTGGGGTGGCGACGGGGGTTTTGCCGACTACGGGTTTGCCGCTGCCGTTTTTTAGTTATGGGGGCTCTTCGATGTTGGCAAGTTTGTTGTTGTCGGGGTTGCTGATTCGGGTGGCGAGGGAGAGTTCTGAGGCTGATGTGGTTTCTTTAAACGGCCTCCGTGGAAAGCCGGGAAAGCCGAACTTGCGATCGAAAAACCCCACTACACAAACGGAGTGATTTGTCAATAGCAAACTAACCCGGTTTTTGGCAAAAATCGGGTTTGTTTATTACCTAAAAACTACTGGCCGAATACCAATTTATAGGAACCGGTATTGTAGGGAAGAACACAGATTTTGAGAAAAAAAGAAGTCGGTGTTCTTAAGGCAATTCGAGATTTATATCGTCACCGATGAATGTCGATCGACTATTTCCGCCCGTCACCCTTATTTGGCGGTTCTTCTTGTTGTTCTTGAGGTTTAGCTGTGATCTCAGTTAATTCTTTTTTGTCTGGTTGCGGTGTTTCTTGAGTTGAGTTAGCCATTGAGTTTAGTCCTAAATAGATGCACCGCTTAATTATATCGTTTCGGGCTGCAAAGATATTGCTGTAGATAGGGGGAGGAAAATCAAGACAAACAATTCTCATGGAGTGGCATTTGAGCTTTAATAAGTGTTAGCAATATTTTGAGGTGTCAAGCGGATATTCAAACCAGAGGGCGGTCAAAAGTTATGAAAGTGCAAAAAATTGGATTGTCGGGACTGATCTCAATCTTAGCGGCGCTGACTATAGGCGAGTTTCGGTTTATCCCTAATTCTCAATTTAAAATCATCAATTCTCAGGCCTTGGCTCAAACGCAAGCTGAGCGGAAAGCTGAAGCAGACCGACTGTTCAAGCAAGGGATTCAGCAGTATCAGATTAGTCAATTTCAAGCTGCATTGCAGTCTTGGCAACAGGCACTAATAATTTATCGAGAAATTAAAGACCGCCAAGGTGAAGGGAAAGCTCTGGGAAATCTGGGAAATGCTTACTTTTCCCTCGGCGACGACGCCAAAGCGATCGACTACCTTCAGCAGGACTTGGCGATCGCGCGAGAAATTAAAGACCGCCAAGGTGAAGGGGTGTCGCTGGGAAATCTGGGAAATACTTACTTTTCCCTCGGCGACTACGCCAAAGCCATCGAGTACGCTCAGCAGTGGTTGGCGATCGCGCGCGAAATTAAAGACCGCCGAAGCGAGGGGAGAGCTCTGGGACATCTGGGAAATGCTTACAATTCCCTCGGCGACTACGCCAAAGCGATCGAGTACCTTCAGCAGTGGTTGGCGAGCGCG
>NZ_JAUBPI010000099.1:16051-22879 GCF_036700645.1 Microcoleus sp. S36b_A4
ACTACGCCAAAGCGATCGAGTACCTTCAGCAGTGGTTGGCGAGCGCGCGAGAAATTAAAGACCGCCAAAGCGAGGGGGCGGCTCTGGGAAGTCTGGGAAATGGTTACATTGACCTCGGCGACTACGCCAAAGCGATCGAGTACCAACAGCAGTGGTTGACGATCGCGCGAGAAATTAAAGACCGCCGAAGCGAGGGGGCGGCTCTGGGAAATCTGGGAAATGCTTACCGTAACCTCGGTGACTACGCCAAAGCGATCGAGTACCAACAGCAGGTGTTGGCGATCGCCCGAGAAATTAAAGACCGCCCAAGCGAGGGGGCGGCGCTGGGAAATCTGGGAAATGCTTACAGTAACCTCGGCGACTACGCCAAAGCGATCGAGTACACTCAGCAGGGGTTGGCGATCGCACGGTCAATTAAAGACCGCCAAAGCGAGGGGAATGCTCTCAACAATCTAGGATTGGCTCTCGCCAACTCTGGCAATCTCCCAGCAGCAGAGAAAACCCTACTTGATAGTATTAAAGTTTCGGAATCTGTCCGTGCTGGATTAGACGATGCCAATAAAGTGTCAATCTTTGACACTCAAACTAGCCCCTACATCAATTTACAACAAGTCTTCATTGATCAGAAAAAAACTAATGACGCTTTAGAAATTGCCGAACGGGGTAGAGCCAGAGCTTTTGTGGAGTTATTGGCATCTCGCCAAGCCTCATCTGCCTCTGTCCCAACTACTATCAACCCCCCCAATATCCAGCAAATTCAACAAATCGCTAAAGAGCAAAACGCTACCCTCGTCGAGTATTCAACTATTGGGAATGAAGCCCTTTATATTTGGGTCATCAAGCCGACTGGTGAAATTACCTTTCGCTCCGTTGACCTCAAATCTCTCGACATCAATCTACGCGAAGCCACTGAAGGGACAAGAGTATCTGCTGCTACCGCGAGGAGAGGATTAAACGAGCAAGATACAGCCTTAGCTGAGATGATTCGCGGCACTCGCGATGCTCTGGGTGTATCGGCGGGGGACATTGCCAATAAACAAACAGCTAATCCCCCTGCTTCTACCCCTGCTAATTCTCGGATAATCTACCCCAAATTACAGCAAAGTTATCAACTACTCATTCAACCCATTGCCGATCTTTTACCTACTGACCCCAATGCTCCTGTCATCTTCATTCCCCATCAATCCCTGTTTTTAGTTCCCTTTGTCGCCTTACAAGATCCGACAGGTCAATATTTGATTGAAAAACATACCATCCTCACCGCTCCCGCCATTCAAATTTTGCAGTTAACCCGCCAATCACGGCAAAAAGTCCGACAACTTTCTCTGCAAAATAACCTCGTTGTCGGCAATCCAACAATGCCCAAAATTGGCACGCCGCCGCACCAATTACCTGCCTTACCGGGCAGCGAACAGGAAGCAATTACAATTGCCTAACTTCTGAATACTAAACCGATTACAGGCTCTCAAGCGACTAAAGCATCGATTGTTCAACTGATGCTAAAAGCCCGGATTATTCATCTGGCAACTCACGGATTACTCAATGAAGTGAAGAGGCGAGATTTACCGGGAGCGATCGCCCTAGCTCCATCAGGAAATGATGACGGATTGTTGACTTCGAGCGAAATTTTGGATTTAAAATTAAATGCTGAATTAGTGGTATTAAGTGCTTGCAATACTGGCAGAGGAAAACTCACAGGTGATGGTGTGCTTGGATTATCTCGTGCTTTAATTAGTGCTGGTGTTTCCACTATTATCGTTTCTCTGTGGTTAGTGCCCGATGAGCCGACAGCGGAATTAATGGCAGAATTCTATCGCCAGTTACAGAAAAACCCGAATAAAGCTCAAGCTTTGCGGCAAGCGATGCTGATGACAATGAAGATGCACCCAACTCCGCAAGATTGGGCAGCATTTACCCTGATTGGCGAAGCAGAATAAGATTTTTTTCGGCGCTTGCTACACTGCTTGAGGGTTGCAGCCAAACAAATCAGACGTTGACGCAAAAACATCTTTGTTAAGTATTAAATGCCGATCGCCATCTCGACTGATTAACCCTTGCTGCTGCAATTTTCCCAGCATTCGAGTTACTGTTACCCGCGTCGTGCAAATCGCATTAGCAATATCTTGATGTGTCAAGCGAATATTCAAACGAGTTCCCTCAACCACAGGCTGACCGAATTCCTGTTGCAATAATAGCAGTAGCTGATACAAACGGTCATCTACTCGCCGCTGTCCGGCGATCGCTAAAATTGCTTCCATTTGCCGCAGCCGCCGTACCATTTGAGGCAGCAACTCGTGAGCCAATTGAGGAGAAGCTTCGATTTCCACCATAGAATACCACATCAAATAAATATCTGATGTCGCCGTAGCTCGGTAAGTCTGCAAGTTTGTCAACCACAAACCGAAGCACATCGAAGGCCCAACCCAGCCCAAAAGTCCTTCTTCCCCGTTTGGATAAAGCGTACTCAGTTGTGCTAAACCTTGACAGACTCGCCAAAGGCCATGCGACATCATAGGAATGGTTTCGCCCTTGGCATAAAAATGCAAGTTTCGGCTCGCTCCTGTGTTATGCTGGATTTCCGCTAAAAGTGCTTTGGATGTTGGTGGCATATCGCTTATTTCCAGCTAAAAAACATTTGTCTGAGACCTACGCCTCTGACTCTAACCGGCAAAGGTAAAGGTTTGGTAATCGTCTGGTTAGCGGCAAGATAAGCTTTAGTCATTAGTTGTTATTCATTGGTCATTGGTCATTAGTTATTAGTTATTAGTCATTAGTTTAGGACTTAGGCATCGGTAGCCAGAAATCGGGTTTTTTAGATTAAATACACGGGATTAAAAGCCTCTAGATCGGTTAAAAAAACCGGTTTATATCTTCCGAGTGCGTTCAGGAATATAGTTATTAGTGGTTATTTGTTAATTGTTATAAATAGACTGAGAACAAGCTGGCGTGGTAACAATAAATGCACTCGTTATTCTGGGCTTTTCAAATAAATATTGATATCGAATAATCCATCAGACTATTTGTTAATAAATCCTCAGTTAATCAAGGTTTTATAGAAAACAAAGGCGAGTTTGGAAGTTCGATCGCACTCCCAGGCCCGCCGAGTCAACTGCTGCTCTCTGCTGCCACAACCTTCAAGAACTTATAAAATAGTTCAAGAAAGTATCAAAAGACAAAAGCAAGGTTTTTCATGGCCGATCAATTAATTCGCGCTACAGCCGCAGAGGGCGGAATTCGCGCTGTAGGCGTCATTTCCACCCGCCTCACCGAAGAAGCAAGACAGCGGCACAAGCTCTCCTATGTGGCTACAGCCGCCCTCGGCCGCACAATGTCGGCGGGGCTGTTACTCGCCTCCAGCATGAAGCGGCCCGAATCGAGAGTCAACATTCGCATCAAAGGAGATGGGCCGCTGGGCGGGCTTCTGGTGGATGCGGGACTTGATGGAACGGTTCGAGGTTATGTGGATAATCCCGAAGTCGAATTGCCACCCAATGCTAAAGGCAAACTCGATGTCGGCGGGGCAATAGGTGACGGTTATTTGTACGTGGTGCGGGACGTTGGATACGGCTTCCCTTATTCCAGTACGGTAGAATTGGTTTCCGGCGAAATTGGCGACGATCTAACTCACTATTTGGCAACCTCGGAGCAAACGCCTTCGGCTCTGGTTTTGGGGGTGTTTGTAGGGGCGGGCGGGGTAGAAGCGTCTGGGGGTGTGCTGTTGCAGGTTCTGCCCAAGGCGGCAACCGACGAAAAATTGGTGCAAACTTTAGAATCTAGAGTTGCTCAATTGTCCGGCTTTACGCCGCTGCTGCGATCGGGCAAAACGCTGCACCAGATTCTCGAAGAGTTACTGGGAGATATGGGCCTGGAAATTTTCCCGGAAACTCAGATGGTGCGCTTTGACTGTGGGTGTTCGTTCGATCGAGTTTTGGGAGCTTTGAAAATGTTGGGCGAAGCCGAACTCCAAGACATGATTGAAAAAGATGGGGGGGCTGAGGCTACGTGCCATTTCTGCAATGAGGTTTACCAAGCTAATAGCGACCAACTTGCGGAACTGATCGGCGATTTGCGCTCAAACTCCGGTTCTTGAGACGATAATGTGTAATTGGCTCTATTGAGTGCGAGTTAGGGATGATGGCCTTGACCAATTGCCAATTACGCATTATCAATTACCTAATCACAAAATTTTGATTTTGGCGGTTTGGCGATCGGCTCTTGCAGTCTAGGGCAGACGGGAGTATGTAAAAGTGATGAATACATTTTATAGAGCAGTTGATAGCAGCGCTCGCAGTTTTTAAATAACTTACGCTAGCTGGTTGCTGTTTGTGGTGAGGATATGAGTCAAGATCGCAAAATACCAGGCCGTTGGTCTGCATCAGAATCCTTGGAGTCAACAAAGGATACTTCGTCGCTGGTGCGCTTACCAGCAAGGAAAAACCGGGCTGAACGACTTAAAGAGCTCCGAGAGTTGGTTACTTCGGGAAAACTGCCGGGAGGGCATCTGGAACTACCGCCGAATTTGTCTGGGGAAAACTCGCAGCCGCCGGGGGAACACAATCCGTTTTGGCGGAACTGGTCGAACAAGTGGCAGTTTTGGCTGGCGCTGAGTTTGATGGTATCGGTGGGTATGGGGTTTGTGGCAATTGCGTCTTTACTCAACCTGACCTCGCAGTCCAATTGCTCAAAGATTTTTTGGCCAACGGCTTCTGCTAACGATCGCTTTTTTTGTGCTCAAGAAGCAGCAAGCAAGCGGACGGCGGATGATTTGCTCAGGGCGATCGAATTAGTGAATGCTTTGCCACAAAACCATCCGCTGCGGCCGAGAATTAACACTCAAATCGATCGGTGGTCGGAGGATATTATTAGGCTGGGAAATGCTAGTTTCCAAGAAGGAAAGCTGGATGAGGCGATTGCGCTCGCTCGTAAGGTTCCTAAAAACGTTCCCGCTTACCCGAAGATGGAAAAGCAGATTGAAAAGTGGCAGTCGATATGGAGCGATGCAGAGAAAATTTACCGCACGGCGGAAGACCACTTGCGTCAGGAAGAGTGGCCGCTGGCTTTCAGCCAAGCTACTCTGCTTTTGGATTTGGGAAATACTTTCTGGGAATCGGCTAAGTACGAGGAATTGACTAAGCTAATTCAGACGACTCGGGCTGAGGGCAATAAGTTGCTAAAAGCCCGGAATACAGCCTCCGAGGGAGGTCTCGAAAATCTGGTGACGGGGATTAAGCTGGCTGAGGGAATTGGTCAAAACAGTTATTTGTATCAAGCTGCCAATAAGGCGATCGCGGAATTTAGCAAGAAAATTCTGGATATCGCCCAAAAACGCTTGCAAGCAGGGGATTGGCAGGAGGCGATGGCGATCGCTAACAAGATTCCAGAGTCGGCAAATTTAAGGGAACAAGTACAGGATTTTAATGAGTTGGCGAATGCTACTTCTCAGGCTTTGACTGGCTCTGTTGAGGGTTTCTCCAAGGCGATCGAGATTGCTCAAAAGTTGAAATCCGGCCGCCCTTTATACAAACAAGCTCAAGATTTAGTGGGCCGGTGGCAACAAGAAATGGCTGATGTGAAAGTTTTGGATTTGGCAAGCAGGCTGGCGGCGCCGGGTGGGGTAAATGATTTGAGGGCTGCCATCGCGCAATTGCAAACAGTCCCGGAATCCAATCCCCGCGCTTCGGAAGCTCGCCGTCAAATTAGCACCTTGAGCCGTCAAATCGAGCTGATGGAAGACAGTCCCTATTTGCAAAAAGCGAACGATTTAGCGAGTACGGGCGATCCGAATGCTCTGGAAGCCGCCGTTGCTCAAGCTTCTCGGATCGGTAGAGGTAGGGCGCTTTACGTGGAAGCTCAAGCCAAAATTCAAGCTTGGATCGAGAGGAGACAGCGGCTTGTTGACCAGCCGTTTTTGGATAGAGCTCAGCAGCTAGCGGCGAGCGGCAATTTGGCGGGGGCAATTGAGATGGCGCGCCGGATTCGATCGGGACGGGTGCTTTATGAGGAAGCTCGATCGAACATTCGGACTTGGGAGGCTCAATTTCAGGGCGAGCAAGGTTTGCAGAACGCCCGTCAGACGGCCCGAGCCGGGACTGCTGACGCTTTGCAAACGGCTATTGCGCTGGCAAGTCAGGTTCCGGAGTCGAGTTCGCTGCGGTGGCAGGCGAGTGAGGCGATTGATGAGTGGAGCCAGCGGATTTTGGCGCTGGGTGTGGAAGAGTCGTCGTCGGATCTGGCTGGGGCGATCGCGACTTTGAAGAAAATTCCTTCGGGTACTCGGGCTTTTGAGCAAGCTCGATCGCAAATCAAAGTTTGGGAGGAGTCGCTGAATCCTCCTGAGTCTGAATCTCCCCCTCCTGAACCGCCGGAAATTGAGCCTCCGACCAGCTCTGGCAATCGTTAGGTTAACTGGTTTGCCCGACATTGGGCGGAGGTTTAAAGTCGGAGAATGATGGTTGATTTGAGTTTTAACTCAAATCAACCATCATTCTCAATCAACTTCTAGGGGTGGGTTTACAAATCATACTCACATTGCCAACAAATTAAATAAAGCCACCCCCACCACGCGATAAAACTCAGAGAATCTCTATTTAACGAACCCCGAAGACGCGAAGAGCGCGAAGGAAGAAGAGGAAGACAAAGAGTTCACA
This sequence comes from Microcoleus sp. S36b_A4, assembly GCF_036700645.1. Classification (NCBI taxonomy): domain Bacteria; kingdom Bacillati; phylum Cyanobacteriota; class Cyanophyceae; order Oscillatoriales; family Microcoleaceae; genus Microcoleus; species Microcoleus sp. S36b_A4. The sequence goes on from NZ_JAUBPI010000099.1 coordinate 22,699, forward strand.
ATTGATACGAGGCTTGCTATAGCAGTTTTCTATTAGGTGAGGTACATCTTAGCAATTACCTTTTTCCCAATGCTCAATTACCAATTACCTGTAATTTTAGATCAATTAAACTGAAGTTCCCCCATTGACAAAAGGCGTCGGAGTATGTAGGGTAAACCTTTGGAGGATTTTGACTCCGGTT
>NZ_JAUBPI010000100.1:0-22418 GCF_036700645.1 Microcoleus sp. S36b_A4
TTCGTACTTCATATTATGGGAGCTAATTTTTTCTTTTATTTTACCTAGAACGAGCGCACTTTCGCAAGAGGTCTATTTTAGATTTTAGATTTTAGAGTTGAGTCCCCACCCGCCCTTTGGAAGCTTGAACTTTGGTGAGTAGATTGTAAATTTTAGATTTTAGATTAAACAATTGATATCCAATCTGTTAGGAGCGGAATTATTCATATATCTCTTCTCGACCTCTGCGTTAATCTGCGTCAATCCTTTGTCATCTGCGGTTAATAAATTTTCTTTTTTTTGACCGCAGATGAGGGCAAATTAACACAGATTAACGCAGATGAATGACATCAATTCCGGTTGCACCATCCATAGGTAATTGTTGATTTTTGACTGGATTGGACTATTCCGATCCAACCGGAATTGATATGAGTCCACAACCGGAGCGCAGAGCCGCGCGCTTAAGTAGGTACGCGGGAAAAATAATCTTTATGCAACTAAACATTAACTAGCGTGATTCAAGTTAAATTTAACACATTGTTTACGGCTAGTAAGTAGGTGCGACTATCAAGCTATCATCAATCGGGCGATTGTTTGCATAAAATATCCCTTCTAAGGATTCTTTCACGGAGTGACAACCGCTTTGGGCTACATACATATTTGGCAGCTAATCTACTTATTTAGGAATAGGTTGTTCCAGAAATAGTGCATGGGATATCAACATATAATACTTATAATGACTAATCACAATTTAGTAAAAAAGTCAATACCGTTTCATCAATTCCCTTTAGTTTCAAAGGCTTATATTTAACAATGCGATTTTCCTCAACATAATCTGCCACCGCCGCCGAAATTAGCACCGTGTTTGGTTCCGTCACCTCTTGCAAGCGGGCGGCAATATTCACGCTCGGCCCGATCGCAGTATAATCCGATCGATCAGGGCCGCCAAACATCCCCACCACCGCAGTACCCTGGTGAATTCCGCAGCGAAACCGCACCGGAGCCACCCCATTTTCCCCAACAATTCCCTGCTCCAACCAGCCCTTGTTAAGCTCCTTCAGAGCTTGCAGCATTTGGCCAGCAGCAGCCACAGCGCGGCGTACTTGCTCATTAGGGGTTAGTTCCTCCGGCGCCCCAAAGAAAGCCATTACCGCATCTCCAACAAACTTGTCCACCGTACCGCCACTGTCAAAAATAGCCTTAGTCATTGCCGCCAAATATTCATTTAACAGCTCAGCTACCCGGCGCGAGCGCAGCGTATTTGCCATTTGAGTAAAACCGACAATATCGCTAAACAAAATAGTAATCAATCGCGGTTCTGGGCGCAAATCCAAGGCCAAATCTCCAGCCGCTGCGGCCTTCACCATCGCCGGTGGCAAAAATCGGCGCAGCACCGACTCAGTTAAATAACTGTTCAACTGCTGCACTCGGCGCTCGTTTTGTTTGAGGGCGATCAAATTCCGCACTTCCGCCAACAATTCTCGATCGTTAAAAGGCTTAGATAAATAAGCATCTGCACCCCTTTCTACTCCTTCAATTCGAGTATCTTCGTCGGCTTTAGCGGTCAGCAAAATTGCCGGAGTTCCCTGCAATTCCTCATCCTCTCGAATCATCCGAATCAAATCCAATCCCGAAATCAAAGGCATCATCAAATCAGTTATAATTAAATTAGGGCGACGTTTTTTAGCTACCGCAAATCCTTCTTCTCCGTTGCGCGCCAACAAAACTGCAAAGCCGGCATCTCGCAGAATTGCCGACACATAAAAGCGCAAATCGGGATTGTCGTCAACCACCAAAACCGTTCCCACTGCTGTTTCTGATTTGATCGCTTGGAGCGCCTCTAAATTATGATTTTCAGCCTCATTTTCCGACAACTCCGCCTCCACATCTGCCAGTTCAACCGCAGCTTTCGATGAGTGAAACTCTGCAGGTATTTCTAGTACCTGTTCCGGGGGCAAGTGAGTCGAACCGAAGTGCAGCCAAACGGTAAAAGTAGTACCTTCGCCGTAAACTGACTCAACTGAAATTTGACCGCCATGGAGTTCGACTAATTCTTTGACAAGTGCCAAACCTAAGCCGCTGCCTTCATAGGAACGGCTAGCTGAACCTTCGGCTTGGCGAAAGCGCTCGAATAAATAGGGGATTTGTTCGGTGCGAATGCCGATACCAGTGTCTTTTACTTGCAACAAACAGTGAGCGCCGGCAGATTCAACTTTCAGAGTGATAGTTCCGCCTTCTGGGGTAAATTTGACAGCATTTGACAGCAGGTTGTAAATAACTTTATCAAATCTTTCCAAGTCCAAATAAAGTAAAGGACATTCTTGCAGTTGGGTAATTAAGTGCAGTCCTTTTTTCTCGCAGTAGGCGCGGAATGACTCTGCGGTAGAGTAACAGAAACCGACTAAATCGCAGGGGCGAAAACTTGGCTGCATCCGTCCAGCATCGAGCCGCTGCAAGTCCAGCAGTTGATTTACCAAGCGCAGGAGGCGACGGGAATTACGCAAAGCGATTACGGCTTGTTCGTAGGGTAAGTCTTCTTTGCGTCTACAAGCTGATTCCAGAGGGCCGATAGTTAGAGTTAGAGGGGTGCGGAACTCGTGGGAGATATTTTGGAAAAATTCGGTTTTGAGCCGATCGGCTTCCAAAAGCCTTTCTGCCTGCTGTCTGGTAGTCTGGTAGAGGCGCGACTGCTGCACGGCTAGAGCAGCTTGAGTTGCGACTATTTGAGCCAGGTCAATGTCTGAGATGTTCCAGCGGCGGATGCTGTGATTTTGGCGCAGGGAAATGCTGCCGATGATTTTGCCTTCTGAGAGTAAGGGAACGACTAACAGGGCGCGGGCTGGCGATCGAACTTGCAGTTCTGTAACATTTAACTCAGGGTGTTCGTCGAGATCTTCGATCGCCACCGGCTCTTTTGATACCATAACTTGCAACAACAGCGGATTGCCTCGAATCGGCACCAAAGACTGTGGCAAAGAAGGATGGGCAAAAACCCAGGCGCGAGTGTTCTCAGCAGCATCACCAGAAGCCGTCTCGTAGCCCAGAGAGTTCACAACTACTTCTGGATTGTCAATAAAACCCTGTTCTACAGCCACGGTATCCCTATCTGTGTCGTATAGCCCCACGCATTGGACGTATTCATCATCTTCAGTCCACAGAGATAGGGCGCAGCCGTCAACTTGCAAAGCTTGGCCGAGTTGTTGAGTAATGGCTGCAAAAATATTTTGGGGATCGAGACTCGATCGAATTGCCGTAGTAATAGTATTGACTAAGGCCTCGCGCTTGGCCAGCGCCCGCACCTGTTCGTAAGCCCGGGCTTGAGAAAGCGCCAAAGCCGCTTGGTCTGCCACCGTAATTACCAACTGTACCTCGTGGTCTTGCCACTGGCGCGGTTCCTCAAACTGGTGCAGCGCCAAGACTGCCATCAGTTCGATTTTGTAAAACAGCGGTACGATTAAGCTCGATCGAATATTCGCAGCTTCGTAAGCCTGCTGTCGTTGCTGATTATCCCAGTTTAAAACTCGATCGTCAGTTTGGGCATCTTGAATCACCTCCACATCCAGAGTTTCCCAAACCAAATCCGGCAGCAAATCCGGGGAGAGTTCGACAGCAGAAGCATCTCCGGGCGTGACTTCCTCATCGCCCCCCAAACCTTTAGTTTCTGCCTTCTGGTAAACGAACCACTCATCGGCCACCCGGCCGTCTTGGAACGGCCGCAGCAGACAGCAACTCACCTCAAACATCTGCCCGACAGTTTCCACAATTCTTTGCAGCATTTGCTGGTAATTGGGAGCCGATCGGATAGTATTGGTAACGGCATAAAGCAGCGATTCTTGGCTCAAAGCACGGCGCAGTTCATTGGTGCGCGTTTTCAGAAGATTGTGAGTCTCAACAGCTTGACTGACAAGATTGATTAGCTCTTGAGCATCCCAAGGCTTGGTAACGTATTTAAATACTTTGCCAGCGTTAATAGCTTCAACTAAATCTTCAACATCCGTATAGCCAGTTAAAATAATTCGGATCACGTCGGGGTACTGAGCCGCCGTCAGGCTGAGAAACTCCGTACCGCTCATTTTTGGCATTCGCTGGTCTGAGATAATCACCGCAACTTCTCCCTCTTTTGCCAAAATTTCGAGCGCAGCGGGGCCAGATTCGGCTCTGAGCACTTTGTAGTCTCGATGAAAGGTGCGGTAAAGCAAGTCGAGGTTATCCGGTTCGTCATCGACGATCAGAATTTTTAGCTTAGGATTTTCTTGGGAATTCATGCACCGTTCTCCTGTGCCCCGGGGCTGTTCGATTTAATAAGTCTGATCAAATGAAGAATTCGCCGATTTAAATTGCTGAAGTCATAGCATTTTCGATTTTCGATTTTCGATTTTCGATTGCGAATGACTGATGACATAAGGGTTGGGATTTTGCCTAGAGTGCCATTATTTCGGGAAAAAGGTATCACAATAATTCGTCGATATGAAGTTGTTGTGAGTGTGAGAGGCAAGCATCAACCTTGAGTTTTGAGGTCTGGGTTTTCAATTCGGAATTCTTCTGAGCCACAGTTATCTGTCGTGCACCCCAATTTTATTATTTAATGATATTCACATAAACTCGTCTCCCGATAATTTTCCTTCCCCCCCTTACCTTTATGCAGCCGGAGAGCAAACACAAATCTGGCTATTTTAACTGCCGTCTGGATTTCTCAGAATACATAGGAATAACCGTCCTGATTGTGAGTTGATTTGCCAGATTTATGTTTGCTCCTGGCTCCTGGGACTATTTTATTTGGTATGTGAAAGCTGCCCGCAGCAAGATAGAATAGACAACCAACATCTTCGCCTGTGTTTTTTCCCACAAGTAATAGCAACTTTAACAGTCAGCCAAGGATACCGACCACAATCAGGCGCCGAGCCCCTGACTGATATTCGGGGGTGGCCCACAGACCACAGAGGTGTCTGTGGGAGTGACGCAATTGCTGTACCATTTTAGTTAGACTTGCACTTTTTTCCCCGATCTCGGCATTTTTTGTGCGTCCTGCAGACCAACGCCCAAGCCAATTACTGCAGCGAAACACCGCAAGCTCGAGCATCCATCTGTTAATCTTAGCTAGGGATGTACTCTGTGGAAACCGATCAGTCGATTTTAGATTTTAGGTTTTAGATTTTAGATTTACTCCACAGATGAATCGGGGAGCTTGAACTAGGGTCTAAAATTTTGATCGGTCCCCGACGAGTGTCGGTGGCTTGTATCGGTTTTTGGGCAGGGTCAATTAGCTCGATCGAGGTTTTTAAGGTCTCATCGCGCGCAGCAGAGTATCGAACCGACGGCGAAAACCCCTGCTGACTGTTTCCAGGCATCCAAATTTAAATTGGAAGTTGGGAAAGTACCCCCTAGCTCAACAGGTAAGGCCGGTTCCATGGGGGACGGACGATGGATAGCCCAGAACTGCTGAAAACTAGGGTGCCAAGCCGGGGGGGGCGGCGGCGAACATCCGACGCGCGATCGTACGCGGTGTTAGTATGGTCAGTCGTGGAGTTTTTCTACTACCGCTGGACGGATAAATTATATTCGATCGGGTATTTCCGTAAGCAGAGATCGGTAGGATTCCGGGAACCTGATGTTAAAACCTTTGTGATTGTTTTTAATACCTTGCCCGCTAAGCTGTCGCGCATTTAATTTGTAAGCTACTGTTTACTTAAACTCTTCTGATGCCGGCGGAAAGCCAGGGATCAAGCTTCAATTTAAAGGCAAAATAGCTTATCCACAAATCTAGTATTAGGGGATGAATTTTATTTTTTCATAACTAGAATATTAAATGATAAAAATTTTCTGTTTACCTCAAATTGTACTTAAAGTCAAGCACCAAAAAATATAATTTAATCGGGCTCATAAACTATGCCTATAAGTTAGGTTATAAGATCAGTATAACATTAGTGAATTTTCTAAGAGGGTAGCTTAGAAACCCGCGTAAAAAAATTAATATAGTGGCCTGGCATTGTGAATCCTTCATTTTTTTCCTCACCATCTCACCAACAACAAACTCCCGGACTTTCTGGTTTTTCGATCCGGGTCGCTGTGCCCAACGACTTAACGCAGCTAGCTGATATTTTAGCCATGAGCTTTCACTCCCGCGAGGGGTTGGTAGAATGGGTGTATCCAGTGTTGCGTTTGGGCATTTATGAAGATTTAAAAAATCGACTGCGTTCTAAGGCAGAACATTACATTTGTCTGGTTGCTGAGCTAGTCTCGCGCGAGGAGGGAACACAGAATTATCGATCGCACCGAACTCAGCGTATGGCAGGAACAGTAGAAATGGCTTTGCGTTCTCGCTTTCCTTGGCAAATCCCTAGTTCTGACTATCCTTATTTGTCGAATTTAGCCGTTCACCCGGATTACCGGCGGCAGGGAGTTGCTCAACAATTGCTCAGCAACTGCGAGGAGACCGCCAAAGAATGGGGATTTTCGGAGATTTACCTCCACGTTCTGGAAAATAATCACCCGGCGCGACAGTTGTACTATCAGGCCGGCTATCGCTTGCAACAGGTGGATTGGAATTGGACTGGTTGGCTGTTCGGCCAGCCGCGCCGCCTGTTTTTACGCAAGCAGATTTCGCTATCCTAAGCTAAGTATTTGAATTGATCATGGGGAATTGGGGCTTCGCCAAGAAAAAGGAAAAAATAGCTATCCGTGTATCTTGTACTTCCGAATTGTGGATCAATGGAATGGGAATGGGGAATTAGTGATAAATTTTAGTTTGCTCTTAATCCCGATCGCGCAACACAATAAAATTAGTCCGATCGAGCGATTAAAAGGGCGGGTTTTTGAGATTTCAATTATTGGCAGATATTTTTCGTGAACCCGCCCCTACCGTATTAGGCGTAATCGACCGGACATGATATTATATCAAATTCGGTATCCTCATCCGGCGTAAAAACCAGTCAATAATCACGGAATGTGCAACAAAAATTAATCTAATTAATCTGCGTTAATCTGTGTTTATCTGCCTGTATCTGCGGTTGAAAAAACATAATTCCTTAACCGTAGATGACAAGGAATTGACGCTAATTCAAGCCGATCAAGATAATAGATTCATGAATAATCCCGCTGCTAAAAAAAATGATTATACCAAATCCGGCTTGAATACACCTTTATTTTTTAGCATTTTAGAGAGAGACAAAAGGCAACTGTAAGAGCGATGTCAAGGGCCGAGTGCAACAAAGTTTCTAACCCGGATTGAGTAGGGTGAGGAACGCCACAGAAGTTCTGATCTGCTGTGGCGTTTTGTTCGCCAGAACAGGAGACTTTCGCCGCCAATTCTAGAGTTCAGAGAGATTTGGTAGGAAATCCGAGGAGCCGATTGGCCCGTTAACCCCAACCAGATTTGCTAAAACCCGATCGGTTCCAGCTACTCGCAGCAACGTACCGTTCGGAGTGGTGCTAAATTGCAACTGCTGGAAACTCAGCCCGTCGGTCAAAACAAACTTATCGACGCCTACCTCGAAGTTAATGACAGTATCAGTGCCGCCCTCACCATTCAACACATATCGATCGCTCCCAATACCTCCAATTAAAGTATCTTCGCCCAAGTCGCCAAACAGCCAGTCATCTCCAGCGCCCCCATTGAGAAGGTCGTTATCTTTACCACCAATCAAGGTATCGCTGCCAGCATCTCCGTTGATAGTATCTTGGCCTTCGTTGCCGTAAAGCAAGTCATCGCCCTCACCGCCGTTGATGCAGTCTTGCTGGTCGTTTGCGGCCACCGAGACACCCCGGTTATCAGCACGATCGCCATAGATGGTATCGTTGCCCTCGTCACCGCAGATCTCATCGCTGCCGTCACCGCCGTAAATCAAGTCGTCACCCCGATCTCCGTGTATGAGGTCGTTAGCTTTGCCGCCGTAAATCAAGTCGTTGTCTTCACCGCCACTGATGGTATCGTCACCCTCATCGCCGAACAGCACATCAGCACCGATGCCACCAAAGAGCAAGTCCTGGCCGCCAACATCTTGAACTCGACTTCGAGCACCGCCGTACATGGTGTCGTCGCCGCTGTCGCCCACAAGGGTATCAGAGCCAAGTTCGCCCCAAATCAGGTCATGATCTTTGCCACCCCAAACACAATCATTGCCTTTACCTGCTTGCACGGTATCATTACCGTGACCGCCGCCAATGATATCGTTGCCACCGTCGGCAAAGATTAAGTCTTGTTCCCCGATATCCCCGATTGACTGAGAACTGCCACTGTCGCCGAGCAGAGTATCGGCTCCTTGGCCGCCGTAGAGGGTATCGGACCCTAATTGACCGTAGATGATGTCATTGCCTTTACCTCCGTAAGCGCGATCGTTATCTTTCCCTGCAACCAGCGTATCGTTTCCTTGTTGGCCGTTGAGGAAGTCGTTACCGAAGCCTCCGTACAGCAAGTCGCGTCCCTGGGAGTCGCTAGCCTTTTGGTCGCGGATGCCCCCAAACAAGCTGTCGGAGCCGATGCCACCAAACAACGTATCGGAGCCGAGTTCGCCCCAAATTAAGTCATTTTCTTTACCTCCAAGGGCAATATCGTCACCTTTGCCGGTATGGATGGTATCGTCGCCCTCGTTGCCGTTAATCAGGTCTGCACCGTTGCCTCCGAAGATCAAATCGCCATTGTTCTGAGCACTGCTGGAGTTATCGTTGCCGTTGTCTCCCAAAATCGTATCGGCACCTAGATCTCCAAACAGGCTGTCAGAGCCTAAGTCGCCGGCAATCCAGTCGTTCTGTTTGCCTGCAAATACGATATCGTTGCCCTCGTCTCCGTAAACAATATCGGTGTCAATGCCCCCAAAAATCGTGTCATTGTCTTCGTTGCCGTAAATTTCGTCCGCGCCGTCTTCACCTAAAAGCAGATCGTTGCCTTCAAAACCGAAGATTTTTTGGTTGCCTTTGGTGTCTACGATCAAGTCATCGCCGTCGGTTCCTTTGGTGGTTTGTCCCTCTGAAAATTGTGAAATAGGCCGGACAAAGCCAACTGCGGGTGGTTGCTGCGGAGGCGCAAAGTTAATTCCCGGTTTTTCAATAATGGGCGAACATTGACAGTTGGTATCTGTTTCGGCGATCGGATTTGAGATGATCGGCGATGCCGGCGTTGGTGTGGGTGTAGGTATGAGTGGGGGAACTGTTCCAACTGGCCTCAAGATAGCAGCAACAGTAGCGCTAGCGGGGCTGACTTTGCCGAGGTTGTCGGTGGCGGTGTAGCTGAAAGTTGCTCCGTTAAAGTCAACTGTGGCTACGAAAAATAGTTGTCCTATTTGTGCCGGAGTCAAAACTTGACCGACTGTCACGGGTATGTCGCCGTTGACTGAATCTGATAGGAACAGGACTCCTTGGTTGGCTGGGGGGACTCTGGTGATGGTGTAAGAGACGATCGACCCATCGGGGTCACTTCCTCCCAATCCCAACACCTGCACGATGCCGTTAGTCGGAACCGTGAAGTTAACATTGTTAATCGATGGCGGTTGGTTGGAAGTCGGGGAGATAGCGGCAACTGTAGCAGTGGCGGGGCTGGTAGCGCCGCTGTTATCTGTGGCGCTGTAGCTGAAATTGGCACCGGTAAAGTCGCCGGTGGATTGGAAAAATAGTTGTCCTATTTGTTCCGGTGTCAAAACTTGACCTGGTGTCACGGCTACTCCGCCGTTGGCTGGATCTCCTAAAAACAGGATTCCTTGGGCCGCTGGCGGCAGGGTGTTGATGGTGTAAGAGGCGATCGACCCATCGGGGTCACTTCCTCCCAATCCCGGCACCCGCGCGCTGCTGTTGGGCTCTACCGTGAAATTAGCATTGTTGGTTACTGGCGGTAAGTTTAGGGGATTTGGTGTGGGAGTTGCTCCTGTGGCACCGAGAGTTGCGGTAGCCAGGGAACTGGTAGCGCCGTTGCTATCTGTGGCGCTGTAGCTGAAAGTTGCTCCGGTAAAGCTACCTGTGGATTGGAAAAATAGTTGTCCTAGCTGTTCCGGTGTCAGGATTTGACCGGGTGTCACGGGTACGCCGCCGTTGGCTGGATCTCCTAAAAACAGGACTCCTTGGGCCGCTGGCGGCAGGGTGTTGATGGTGTAAGAGGCGATCGACCCGTCGGGGTCGGGGTCGCTTCCTCCCAATCCTGTAACTAACCTGCTGCTGTTGGGTCCGAGGCTGGAGTTGGCATTGTTGGCAACTGGCGGTTGGTTGTTCGTTGGAGTTGGAGTTGGTGTGGGCCCTATCAGTCCAGCCACACTAGCGGTAGCGACTGGACTGATAGCACCGCTGTTGTCTGTAGCGGTGTAGGTGAAATTGGCTCCTGTAAAGTTGCCCGTCGTGAAGAAATATAGTTGCTGCAACTGTTGAGGAGTCAGGACTTGACCTTGTGTCACTGGTACACCGCCGTTGGCTGGATCTCCTAAAAACAGGACTGCTTGGTCTGGTGAGGGCAGGGTGTTGATGGTGTAAGAGACGATCGACCCGTCGGGGTCGGGGTCGCTTCCTCCCAATCCCGTGACTAACCTGCTGCTGTTGGGTCCGAGGCGGGAGTTGGCATTGTTGGCTAATGGCGGCTGGTTGTCAGTTGGAGTTGGAGTTGGTGTGGGAATTGGCGAAACAGGCCGCAAGATAGCCGCCACAGTAGCGACAGCGGGACTGGATGCGCCGCTGTTGTCTGTGGCGCTGTAGGTGAAATTGGCTCCTGTAAAGTTGCCCGTCGTTTGGAAAAATAGTTGCTGCAACTGTTCTGGAGTCAGGACTTGACCTGGTGTCACTGGTACACCGCCGTTGGCTGGATCTCCTAAAAACAGGACTGCTTGGTCTGGTGAGGGCAGGGTGTTGATCGTGTAAGAGGCGATCGACCCGTCGGGGTCGCTTCCTCCCAATCCTGTCACTAACTGGCTGCTGTTGGGTTCGAGGCTGGAGTTGGCATTGTTGGCAACTGGCGGTTGGTTGTTCGTTGGAAGTATGGCCGCGACAGTAGCGGTAGCGGGACTGGATGCGCCGCTGTTGTCTGTGGCGCTGTAGGTGAAATTGGCTCCTGTAAAGTTGCTCTTCGTTTGGAAAAATAGTTGCTGCAACTGTGCTGGAGTCAAGACTTGGCCTGGTGTCACTGGTACGCCGCCGTTGGCTGGATCTCCTAAAAACAGGACTGCTTGGTCTGGTGAGGGCAGGGTGTTGATCGTGTAAGAGGCGATCGACCCGTCGGGGTCGCTTCCTCCCAATCCTGTCACTAACTGGCTGCTGTTGGGCCCGAGGCTGGAGTTGGCATTGTTGGCTAATGGCGGTTGGTTGTTAGTTGGAGTTGTGGGAGTTGGTGTGGGAGTCGGAGTTGTGGGAGTTGGTGTGGGAGTTGGAGTTGTGGGAGTCGGAGTTGTGGGAGTTGGAGTTGTGGGAGTTGGAGTTGTGGGAGTTGGTGTGGGAGTTGGTGTGGGAGTTGGAGTTGTGGGAGTTGGTGTGGGAGTTGGTGTGGGAGTTGGTGTTGTGGGAGTTGGTGTGGGAGTTGGTGTGGGAGTTGGAGTTGTGGGAGTTGGTGTGGGAGTTGGTGTTGGAGTTGGTGTGGGAGTTGGTGCTATCAGTCCATCCACAGTAGCGGTAGCAGGGGGACTGATAGCACCGCTGTTGTCTGTGGCGCTGTAGGTGAAATTGCTTCCTGTAAAGGTTCCCGTCGTTTGGAAAAATAGTTGCTGCAACTGTGCTGGAGTAAGGACTTGGCCTGGTGTCACGGGTACGCCACCGTTGGCTGGATCTCCTAAAAACAGGACTGCTTGGTCTGGTGAGGGCAGGGTGTTGATCGTGTAAGAGACGATCGACCCGTCGGGGTCGAGGTCGCGGCCTCCCAATCCCGTGACTAACTGGCTGCTGTTGGGCCCGAGGCTGGAGGTGGCAGGGTTGGCAACTGGCGGTTGGTTGGGAGTTGGAGGTGGTGTCAGAGTTGTGGTGACTGTAGATGCGTTGTTGTCCAGAGTCGGGTCAGCGGTAGTTGAGGTACTTCTGGCGGTGTTGGTGACGCTGCCGGATGCAGGTACGATGAAGCTGACTGTGTTGGTGACGGCGGCACCGCTGGCTAAGCTGGGAACGGGCGCGAAGGTGACAATACCTGTATTCTCATCGTAGACACCGCCGTTGACTTCTGTTACGGCGCCAACGATGCTGTCAGTAATTGTGAGGTTTTCGGCTGTGCTTGGGCCGTTGTTGACTGTGGAAATTATGTAAGTAACTCTTTCACCTGGTGCTGCTGTCGCAGTCCCGCTTTTGGTGGTAACGACATCGGCACTAGGTGTCAGAGTTGTGGTGACTGTAGCCAGCGGATCAGTGCCGTTGTTGTTCTCAGGAAAAGGATCTGGGGTAGCTGAGGTATTTCTGGCAGTGTTGGTGACGTTGCCAGATGCAGATGCAGGTGCGATAAAGCTGACTGTGTTAATGGCAGGAGGAGCACCGGAAGGCAAGCTGGGAATCGCTGGGAAGGTGACAATCCCAGTATCTGGATTGTAAACAGCCTCGTTGGGTAGACTAACTATTGTTAAACCGCGAACAATGCTGTCGGTAACGGTGACGTTTTCGGCTGTGCTTGGCCCGTTGTTGACTGTGGAAATTATGTAAGTAACTGTTTCACCCGGTGCTGCTGCCGTAGTCCCGGTTTTGGTGGTAACAACATCGGCAAGAGCAGCAACAATTGTAGTTGAGACTTGAGAGATGGGTTGGGAACTATTGTTGTTAGCTAGATTTGGGTCGAAAGTGCTGGATGTGCTATAGGCAGTGTTAGTTAAGGGAGCTGTGACTGTTGGGGAAACTGTGGCGGTGATGGTGCGGGTTTGGCTAGCACCGTTAGCCAGAGTCGGAATCGCCGGCCAGATGACAGTTCGCGTTTTGCTGTCTAAAGTACCGCCGTCAGATATGCTGACTGGTATTAAGCCTGCGGGCAGGGGATCTTGAATCAGGACGCTTTCGGCGCTGTTTGGCCCGTTATTTGTGGAGGTAATCGTATAGGTTATGGTGCTGTTGGGTGTGGCGAACAGCGGGCCTTTTTTAACAATGGAAACGTCGGCTACGAGTGTAGGCGGATCTATACTTTGGATGATGACATTGTTAACTTCGTGAATGTTTGTGTTTCCCCCAGTCGAAGCAGCAAAGCCAAATTTAAAAGTACGTGGCACTGCTCCGTTTATGGTTGCCAAATTTGGTATGTCGATCAGTGTTTCGCCCGCATCAAATGTGTCACTACCGTCCAAGTCTAAGGCAACTGTAAGACGGTTAGGTGTTACTGAAGTCGTCGGGAATAATGTAATTTGGACGGTTCTTTTAGTATTAAGAGTAGTGCGACTGGGTGCGTCTTTATTGTCTATGCCAATGGAAACCCCCGTCAAAGTGTTAGTTAAAAGACTAGAACCTAAAAATTTATAATTTTCGGTTGGGATTGTGCTTTCCCTGCCTCTAAGTCCTACTGCATCAGGTCGCTGCCCTGGGCCGCCCACACGCCCTGCAGTAGGATTGGAAAAATTGCCAAACTCGTCTAATCCGACACCTAAATAACCTCCTGAAAGACCAGTTGAAAACAAAGCAGGATTATTATTCGGAGCATAGCCGAGAGAGCCACCGTAGCCTCCCGCTTTTGTTGGCGTAGCTGTTCCGTCAATGAGGAAAAAACTAATGCCATCGGCACCAAGAATGGGAGGCGGAACCCGTGTTTCAAAAGGATAAATGTCATTACCTCTGTTATAGGCAAAGAAATCAAAGGTAACTCTCAGACCCTCAGTGGCGGAGATGGGGTTGTTATAGATAACAAAAGCTGATTGGTCAAAGGCGTTTGATGTTAATCTCAAAGTACCTATTCCGGCTGGATCGCCAGTCCCTAAAGCAGGAATAACTCCGCTGGGGTTTGGTGTACTACCTGCGGTTAAGCCTGGGTCAGGTGTAAGGGTGTTGCCAACTCCATATATCCAAGGCCCGATTACTGTTGAATTTTTAAATTCTTCAGCCGCTAAGGTAGCGAGGACTGATGTGTAGCCTTCTAGGACTTCTTTTTCAAAGGCTATTTCGGTATTTATTTGTCCTGTGGTAATTTCTAATTCCCAGTCGCCGCCTAGTGCTGCACTCCCTGTCAGGTTGTTGGAAGCGGCAATATTTGCTCCTGTTATTTCACTGAGTTTTTGTATGAATTTAATGCCGAATTCGTCGGCTGCTATGTTACAGCCGTAAAGCAGAATGCTGCCAGATTCGTTAAGGGCTTTTCCCCACTGCTGCAATTGGTTGCTGTAGGTTTCTAGATTATCAATATTAATTTCTGTAGAGCCGATTTCTACTGCTGCTTCTCGACCGTGAGAAACTATGTGCAGGCTGGTGATGCTGTTGCGCTGACCCAGAATTTCGGTGATTTGCTCGATTCCATCCCGGGTTCTATCCAGCAAGATTACTTCTGTACCGCATTTCACTCCCCTGAGCAACTCTTGGTAGTTTTCTACTTTTGAATCCACAATCGCTAGATTTTTTCGGCTAGCCGTCTCTGCTTTATGGGTAGCTTGTCTCAAGATTTTAGTCTCCATATTTGTAGATTTCCCTGTTTGTGTAGATGACAAATTTGACAGATTTAGGAGGGTTTTCATTTGGGGTTGATTTTATTGCTAAATCTAAGCTACCCCTTTTCATAGGTGACGATAAACTTTCAACTATAAAGTTTTAAAAATTATTTGGTTTAGAAAACATAATACTTACCTCTATTTGTGATTTGTGATCTTAGTCAATCATTAGACAGGATTTACAGCGATCGCCCTTGGATGTCCTGATGCGACAGATGGCTGCAAATTCTAAGATGAATAAGGGGTAACAGCCTTTGTATTAGCGAAGATGCTCTATTTTTGGGCAAAATGATATCAGGTCTAAGGTTAGTTATATGGTAAATTACTTACGGATTCATCAGCACAAGGGGTCACACCCCTCATGCCACTGTTCTGAGTCTGGTGATATCGAGGCTGTCTCAGACAGCTTGAACGGTAAATATACTGAAAATATTAATTTCCTAAAAATTGGCAGATTTTGACTTTGAGGTGCGATCGCTCTTAAAAGTTGAGAGTACCGTATTTCTAGAGATTTATACTTATACTAATTGGGTGTGCAGTAAACTCACAGCCATGTAATAATAGCAACTTAACGCTACAAAATTTAACAAAAAAAGTTGACAAATTATATATGTTAATACCAGGATTGCGGGGCCAAAAAAGAACGATCGCCCTTGAATTCAAAAAGTACGATCGCCCTTTACACCGTCTTTCTATCTAAATCATCAAACTCCATCGATCGCACGCCCTAACGTCGCTTGCTAAGCGTCAATATCGAGTTCGCGCACTAAAAAAGCCCATTCATCAGCTAATTCTTCAATCACTTTAGCAGTAGGCTTGCCGCCCCCGTGTCCCGCTTTAGTTTCTATCCGAATTAACACGGGTTTTTCTCCCGCGTGGGTTTCTTGCAAAGCAGAAGCAAACTTGAAACTGTGGGCCGGAACCACGCGATCGTCGTGATCGGCAGTTGTAATCATTGTCGCCGGATAAGTCGTTCCCGGTTTGAGGTTGTGCAGGGGAGAATAGCCGTAAATTGTCGGGAATTCCTCGGCATTTTCGGGAGAACCGTATTCCGAAGTCCAGGCCCAACCAATGGTAAACTTGTGGAAGCGCAGCATATCCATAACCCCAACGGCAGGCAATGCCGCACCGAACAATTCCGGCCGCTGAGTCATGCAAGCCCCTACTAATAAACCGCCGTTGCTTCCACCTGCGATCGCCAATTTGGCAGGTTGGGTGTATTTGTTTTCGATCAACCATTCAGCGGCAGCTATAAAGTCGTCAAACACATTTTGCTTATTCAACTTTGTCCCTGCTTGGTGCCATGATTCGCCGTACTCGCCGCCACCCCGCAAACAGGCGATCGCATAAACTCCGCCCAGATCCAGCCATACGACATTGCTAACCGAAAAACTCGGAGTTAGGGACACGCCAAAACCGCCGTAGCCGTAAAGATAAGTGGGGTTATTGCCATCCAACTGCAAGCCTTTCTTGTGGGTGATAAACATGGGTACTTGCGTACCGTCTTTGCTTGGGTAAAATACTTGTTTTGTTTCGTAATCGTTGGGATTAAAATCGACCTTTGGCTGCCGATAAATGGTACTTTCATCTGTCACCATATTGTAGTGATAGATGATGTTAGGTGCAGTGAAACTGGTGTAAGCATAAAAGGTTTCGGTGTCGTGCCGCTTGCCGCTGAATCCTCCCGCCGAACCGATTCCGGGCAAGGCAACTTCTCGCACGAAAGAGCCATCTAAGTTAAAGATTTTAATCTGGGTGTAGGCGTCTTTCAAGTAGGAAGCCACAAATTGATTGTTCAGCAGGCCTATGCCTTCGAGAGTTTCTGCTGCTTCGGGGATAATTTCTGTGAACCCCCCCTCTCTGGGCGACGGGGGAGTTTCATCACAAGCGAGGGATGACGGAGGTTGGTTGTTGGTGTCGATCGCAATTACGCGGCCCAACGGTGCATTCAAGTTTGTTTGAAACCAGAAAATAGATCCCTCATTGTCGATGAAACTGTACTCAGCCTCGAATTCGCTAATCAGTTCTACAACGGTTGATTCCGGTGCAGTTAAATCCTTGTAGAAAATCAAGTTTTTGGTTTCAGTTCCTTGCCAAACTGAGATAATCAAGTATTTGCCATCTTCGGTGACGCCCCCGCTAAATCCCCACTCTTTTTGATCGGGTCGCTCGTAGATTAATACGTCTTCAGATTGGGGGGTGCCGAGTTGGTGGTAAAACAGTTTTTGGTAATAGTTAACTTCTTCGTGCTTGCTTTTTTCGTTGGGTTCGTCGTAGCGACTATAAAAAAAGCCTTTGCCGTCGTGAGTCCAGGATGCTCCTGAGAATTTAATCCACTTTAAATGGTCTGATAAATCTTCGCTTGTTGCCACCTCACGGACTTTCCATTCCTGCCAGTCAGAACCGGAAGTTGACAAACCGTAAGCCATGTATTTGCCGTCTTCGCTGATAGCTATCCCCCCCAAAGCAACAGTTCCGTCTTCTGAGAGAGTGTTGGGATCAATTAATACTTTGGGTTCGGTGTCGAGGGATGTTAATGTGTAGAGTACGGATTGATTTTGCAGACCATCATTCTTGTAGTAGAAATAGCGAGATCCTTCTTTGAAAGGTATGCCGTATTTCTCGTAATCCCAAAGTTGAGTCAGGCGCTGTTTGATTTTTTCCCGCGCCGGAATTTCGTTGAGATAGGCAAAGGTAACTTGATTTTGGGCTTCCACCCAAGCTTGGGTGTCCTCTGAGTCAGGATTTTCCAGCCACCTGTAAGGGTCGGATACTTTGACGCCGTGGTAGTCGTCTGTTTGGTCGATTTTGCGGGTTGTGGGGTAGGTGAAAGGTCGATCGAATTGGGTCATGATTTTTTACTCTCGGTAACTTTGTCCAGTTTACCCTTTCGCGGCAGTGACGACAGGGAACAACGAAACTCAAGACCAAATAGCAAATACCAAATACCCGACAGGTTGAAACCTGTCGCTACACAGACAAAACCCGCCGACGCGGGTTTCATATCTTACAATTTTGTCATTACGAGCCTGAGCGAAGCAATCGCAGAAGCTTAGAATATAGCTCTCGTCGCATCAATTGTCAACTCTTCATCCTCTCTTCTCTTCCTACCCTTCGGGAACGGCTTCGCCGAACGTACTCTTGGCGTCTTCGCGGTTCGTTTCTCTTATTTTTAAATCAGCCATCACCCGTTTTCAACTAATCCAACTCCCTCCTTCCTTCCAAAGCACGAGCCAATGTAACTTCATCGGCATATTCCAAATCTCCCCCCATCGGCAAACCAAAAGCTATGCGCGTCACCAGCGTAAAAGGTTTTAATAAGTGACCAATATAAAGAGTAGTAGTTTCGCCTTCCACGCTGGGACTAATAGCAATAATTACTTCCTTAATCTTTTGCTGGCTGACGCGCCGGACTAACGGTTGAATGTTCAATTGTTCTGGGCCAATTCCATCCATCGGCGAGATAACGCCACCAACAACGTGATATTTACCCATGTATTCCCGCGTTTTTTCTAAAGCGATTACGTCGCGGGATTCTGACACTACACAAATGGTATGACTGTCGCGGTTGGTATTGCGGCAAATTTCGCAAACAGGGTCAGCAGATAAGTGAAAGCATACTTGACAGAAACCTACTTGCTGTTTGGCATCAATTAAAGATTTAGCTAGGGCTTGCACTTCTTCCTCCGGTCGCTTCAAAATATGTAAAGCGAGCCGCTGGGCTGTTTTTGGACCGACTCCTGGCAAGCGCTGCAATTGTTCGATTAAACGAGCTAAAGGTCGAGTGTACATTAAAAATTGGCGGTAATTGGTAATATCATTTCTGGTTGATTCGCGATCGTAGAATTAGCGCGATGTAGGGGCGGGTTTTACCAACCATCTATGTTTTAAACTAAGTATATCATAAACTCGTCCCGCCCATACACTGATGACTATTGACTAATTTACCCTCCACTAATTTTAGCTTTGTAGCCTAACTTTGTGATAATTTCTCGCAGCTTTTGCTTGTGTTCGCCTTGAATTTCGATTTCATTATCTTTGACTGTGCCGCCAGTACCGCATTGGGCTTTTAGCTGCTTGGCTAAAGTTGCTAATGTTTCGGGTTTTTCCTGAAAGCCACTGATGACTGTAACTGTTTTGCCGCCGCGTCCTTTTCGGGATGCTTCGATTTTGAGGTTTTGTTGATTAGGGGGAACTTCGGCAATTCCCCGTTGGAGGGCTGCCGAGTTGTCAACGTTGCCGAATTCGGAGTAAACTATTCGTTTGCCCTCGGTTGTTTTGCTGTCAGAATCTTTGCGTTTGGATGCTGCCATAGGTTAAGATGCTTGATTTTTTTTTACTGGTATTTCTAGTTTTAGCGGATTGGGGTATGGTTGCGATCGCTCGGAATGCCATCTATCTTCTACTTATTGTATTAGCCCGTCAATCGATTTTAGATTTTAGATTTTAGATTTTAGATTGAAGGATTGACCCCACGGATAAATTCGGGGGGCAAGTTTCATCGGATACAGGTTTTTTATTTCTGGACGGATGAATCACGTGGCGGGTATCCTGGATACTTTAGGTCAAGCGTTCAAGCAATTATAATGAAATTTGTTCTATCGGCTCCAGTCCACAACCAATTTGGTACGATCAACACCAAGCCTCTAGCTTACCCGCGAATCTAAAAAATCTAAAATCTAAAATCAAATGACAGTCACCCCCCTGCATCTCACCACCGAAACCAGCGCCCAACGCCCCGACTCCCTCGGCAGATTCGGCAAATTCGGCGGCAAATACGTCCCCGAAACCCTGATGCCCGCTTTATTTGAACTAGAAGCCGCTTTCCACAAATACCGCAGCGAACCGGAATTTCAACAGCAACTCCAACAATTGCTCAAAGATTATGTCGGCCGCCCCAGCCCTTTGTATTTCGCCGAACGCCTCACCGAACACTACGCTAAAGCAGACGGAACTGGCCCGCAAATTTACCTCAAACGCGAAGATTTAAACCACACTGGTGCTCACAAAATTAACAACGCTTTAGCTCAAGCATTGCTGGCAAAACGTATGGGCAAAAAGCGGGTAATTGCTGAAACTGGTGCCGGTCAACACGGCGTTGCTACCGCCACAGTTTGCGCTCGTTTTGGTATAGAATGCGTTGTCTACATGGGCGTTCACGACATGGAAAGACAGGCTTTAAATGTGTTTAGAATGCGCTTGATGGGAGCCGAAGTGCGGCCGGTGGCTGCGGGTACGGGAACGCTGAAAGATGCGACTTCAGAAGCGATTCGCGATTGGGTGACAAATGTCGAAACAACTCATTACATCCTCGGTTCCGTAGCGGGCCCGCATCCTTACCCGATGATGGTACGCGATTTCCATGCGGTAATTGGTGAAGAAACGCGCGCTCAGTGTCAGGAAAAGTGGGGCGGTTTGCCGGATATTTTATTAGCTTGCGTTGGCGGCGGTTCTAATGCAATGGGCCTTTTCCATGAGTTTGTCGGGGAAGAAACTGTCAGATTGATCGGTATTGAAGCGGCGGGCGAAGGTGTGGAAACTGATAAACACGCTGCTACTTTGACTAAGGGAAGTGTGGGAGTTCTACACGGGGCGATGAGCTATTTGCTGCAAGATAATGAAGGTCAAGTAATCGAGCCGCATTCGATTAGTGCGGGTTTGGATTATCCGGGTGTGGGGCCGGAACACAGTTATTTGAAAGATGCGGGCAGGGCTGAATATTATAGCGTAACTGATGCAGAAGCGCTGGAAGCATTTCAGCGACTTTCGCAGTTGGAGGGGATTATTCCGGCTTTGGAAACTTCTCACGCGATCGCCTATTTAGAGACTCTGTGCCCACAGCTAACAGGCAATCCGCGCATTGTGCTGAACTGTTCCGGACGTGGCGACAAAGACGTGAACACTGTGGCGAAGGTTCTGAATATCTAGGTTAGCGGAATGTGGGGCGATCGCTCTGTAGGAATTGGTAACAATTAATTGGTGTCAACTTAAGACTAAAATCCTTTGTATCTCTCGTTTGTATCGAAGTCTAGATACCCCCTAGCCCCCCTTATTAAGGGGGGAACTGGAACCGATGTTTCGTCCCCCTTATTAAGGGGGATGCGAGGGGGATATAGAGGCTTATCCTCAGACGGTATACTCATACTACTTTTGGCCTTAAGTTGACACTAATAGTAACAATTAACTTTATTTCTCGTTTGATTTCATGTCCAAAGGTTTGATTTCGATTTGCTTGGGATTGTTGACAATCCTGCCTAAGTGTGACACCTCCATTCCTATGCGATCGCTGCCACAAACTCCCATGAATACTAATGTTGCTTTGAGTGCTATTACTGACTTAGAAAAAGCGGTTAACCAACAGATAAATCAATACCGAGCATCTAAAAAGTTGCCGCCGCTGAGTATCGATCCGCGAATCAGTCAGATAGCAAGAATTCACAGCGAAAATATGGCTAAGGGTAAAGTCAGTTTTAGCCACGATGGATTTGAGGGGCGGGCGAAAGCAATTACCATTCCTTATCAAAGTGTAGCTGAAAATCTTGCTTACAATTTTGGCTACAACGACCCGGTACGCAATGCTGTTGAGGGTTGGATTAAAAGTGACGGCCACCGTAAGAATATGGAGGGTCAGTTTAATGTGACTGGTATTGGGGTTGCGAAAAATGCCAAAGGGGAGTATTATTTTACTCAGCTTTTTGTCCGCAGTCGATAATTTGAAGGAAGAAGGAAGTTCGGCAACGGATTCTGTAACGGATGTAACGGATGTAACGGATGTAACGGATGTCAGTCCGAGGGAAGTCGGAAGAGGGAAGAAGGAAGAGGGAAGAGGGAAGAAGGTAGTCAACAGTCAACAGTCAACAGTCAACAGTCAAAAATTACTAATAATGGAATTTGCAGATTTTCAAGTGTGCGATGGTGATATTCCCGATTCTCTCTTATCTTATTATTTGACTGCTCCGGCGATCGCCGTTGATACGGAAACAATGGGTTTGCTACCTTGGCGTGATCGCTTGTGTTTGGTTCAGTTGTGCAATCCCGAAGGTAAAGTTGCAGTGGTGCGGATTGCCAAAGGCCAGACAGCAGCACCGAATTTAAAGAAGTTAATGGAAGCCGAAAGTATTGAAAAAGTATTTCATTTTGCGCGCTTTGATATGGCAACAATGCGTTACAATTTAAGTATTGACATTGCACCAGTTTTCTGCACCAAGCTAGCTAGTAAACTTGCTAGAACTTACACCAACAGACACGGATTGAAAGAATTAATTCTAGAACTTGAAAAGGTAGAATTAAATAAAACATCTCAAAGTTCCGACTGGGGAAATGCGACTAATCTTTCTGACGAGCAACTAAATTATGCTGCTAACGATGTCCGCTATTTGCTGAGCGCTAAACAAAAGTTGACTGCTATGTTGCAGCGAGAAGAACGCTGGGAAATTGCACAGCAATGTTTTCAGTGTTTGCCAGTTTTTGTGAGTTTGGATTTATTGCAGTACAATGATGTTTTCGAGCACGGCTAATACCATTTTAGATTTTAGATTTTAGATTTTAGATTGGGAATGACTGATGACTACCAGGGTTTAGAGCAAGGGCATACAATTGCATTCTTTTTTTGAAATTGTATAATATTGTGTCACCTCGCACAATTGCAATCAAATTGGTTTGTAATGAAGACTTGAGTTATCATAAAACTCGCTTGGACTTGAGTCCTCACTACAAAGGTAATTATTATTATTTGACCGAAAGCATCCAGGATACAAGCCCCCGGATTCATTCCGAAAGCAGACTCAGGACCCAGAAATCAAAAACCTGTATCCGAGAAACTTGCCCCCCGAATTTATCCGTGGGGTCAATGCTTCAATCTAAAATCTAAAATCTAAAATCTAA
>NZ_JAUBPI010000101.1:0-21373 GCF_036700645.1 Microcoleus sp. S36b_A4
TTGTTATGACTTTGGAAGCCATACTAGCCATCCCTGAGTATTATTACTCCTTTCGACTAAACGAATCGCACCTACAGACATTTAGTAGAGTCGGGGGTATTACCAATGGCAGCACTGAGCAACTACTTTAATCTGGAAGAAATTACGACTGCCAGAAAAATTAGTGCTGCGGTAATTAACATCAGCGGCCGCCAGCGAATGCTTTCCCAACGAACGGCTTTTTTTTGCATGAGGTTAGTTTGCTCTCAGAATGGGGTAGAAAGAGCAAAACTGCGCCGGGATTTGTTAGAGGCGATCGAGCTTATGGAAAAATCGCACCGCGACTTAATTAATCTTGGCAGCAGCGTCAACTTAGTGAGTCCCCCTTCACCCGCCCTCAAGGCAATGTATTTTGAGCCGCCACTGTATTTAGACAGACAAGTGCGCGCATATATCGATCGAATAAAAGCACTGGTGCAAGTTCCTGATGCCGAACTCATGCTGGAAAACCCCCACCTGCTCTACATTGTCGAAGCAGCGGGCGGCGACTTGCTAGAAGCTTTCGATGCCGTGGTGAGTCAATACCAGCAAGAAAGCGAAATCGAACAATTTGAAATCGACCTTAAACAGGTTGAACTTTATCAAGAAAGTTGTGCTGCTACCTCGAAAGCGGAAGCCCAAGCCGCCCAGCTCGATCGCGCACTTTGCGAACTAAAACAAACTCAAGCTCAACTCCTCCACAGCGAAAAAATGTCTTCGCTGGGGGCGCTAATGGCTAGTATCGTCCACGAAATTAATAACCCAGTTAGTTTTATTTACGGCAACTTGAGCCATGCCGCAATTTATACTCAAGATTTGTTGCATCTGCTGTGTCTCTATCAAGAATGCTATCCCAATCCCTGTTCCGAAATCACAGCTAAAATCGAAGAGATAGATCTTGATTTTCTAGTTGAAGACTTGCCTAAAGTTATCTCTTCCATGCAAATGGGTTCCAATCGCATTCGCGAAATTGTCAAATCTATGGGCAACTTTTCGCGAACCGATAACAGTAACATGACCATGTGCGATTTGCACGACAGCATTGACAGCACCGTGTTAATTTTGCGAAACCGTCTCAATTCTCAAATAGACCGTCGCGACATTCAAGTAGTTAAAAATTATGGAAAATTGCCTCCTGTAGAGTGTTATTCAGGACAGCTAAATCAAGTATTTATGAATCTAATTACCAACGCGATCGATGCTTTGGACGAGATATCACAAAATCAGCCCTATGCTGCGCTAAAAATTTTGATCACCACAGAATTAGCTGGGTCCGATCGCGTGAGAGTGCGGATTGCAGACACGGGAACTGGAATGACAGCAGAGATAAAAGAACGAATGTTCGAGCAGTTTTTCACCACCAAGGAAATCGGTAAAGGTACTGGTTTAGGATTGTCTATTGTCTACAAAATCTTAGTAGAAAATCACCGAGGATCGCTTCGGTGCGAGTCTGAACCCTGCAAGGGAACCGAGTTTATCATTGAACTGCCGATCCAGCAAACTTAAGCAATTTACTGATCATCCAAATTTATCTATTTTAACTCGGTGTGGCACGGGCGTCACGCCTATGTTAACTGTGTGTGGAACAGGCGTCCCGCCTGTATTAACTGTAGTTAAAATTTACACATATCCTACGCTAATTCGAGCTTCAAAGTTGGCAACAGCTTTTCTAAATTTCTGAGAGATTTCTGTTGCCAGGGAACATCATTTGAACCCAATACCAAAAGTTGAATCGTTTTCTTTTTCCGAACGGCAATGACAAACTTAGACAGCATACTGATACCAGAACTGTTAACAAATTCCAAATTTTTTAGGTTCAAGGTAATAGTAGGCGGTTGGGGATTGGCAACCTCATCTAACAATTCGACTATTGGCGCATACTCTGCTGGGCCGCTCAGGCTCAGTTCGCCTTGGAAAGTGACTGTGACTGATTCTGGATCGTACTGAATGCTGTAATCTTCACCTTGAATTTCTTGAATGCCCATTGTAATTTTGTTTCCTGACTAAAATAGTGCGATCGCACAAGAGAGTAAATATTGAAATACTAGCAACTAGACCCTAATTTGAACCACAGTCGTAACAATGATGGTATCACTATCTGGTCTGCGCTCGAATTTCCAACCTATCTTAGCTGAATAGTCATTAATCATCGTCAGCAATCCCAATCCCGATGTGTCACTTTCCGATTCCGCATTCTTTTCAAGCTGCTGCAAATAAAGTTCATTGGGATCGGAAGCCAGAATTTCTTCAATAAACTCCTTCAATTTATTTGCCCTTTCTGGCTTGACACTATTACTGGCAAAAATTATCGCCGTCACCTCTGTTTCACCAATAAAATGTATACCAAATCTTACCTTGTAATTGGTATCATCGTTATTAAATTTTATCGCATTTTCTAACAGTTCGTTTGCCACATAACTCACAGCTCCCTTGCTTTCTTTTATCCGTTTCTCGCTGCTAGCATCCTCCTCATCCACCGGTAGAAAGCTAGACAAATAATCGGCTACAAAATGAGCTGAAAGCCTGTTATTGCGCCAGCGCTGTTTGATGGGGCGAGAACTGGGGGTAAATGTAAGTTCTAGGGAGTCGTGTTCAGGAGGAAATTCTTCAATGAATTCTCCAAAGATTTGTGTCATTGTTTTTAAGCTTCCAGATGTCATGATTTTTCTGCCTCCAATTGATGTATCAATGTCACTTCTGGGTAAATTTCCACACGCCATTCCAGTTAGCAGGAAGACTCTTTTCTAACAGCGATTGGAGGCGTTTTAGGTAAAGTTGACTGGGCTTGTCATCTGGATTTAGCGCCACTATCTGTTCAAAACAAACTATGGCCTTAGCAAAATTTCCCTGACAATATTCTTGGAGTCCCTCCTCAAATATAGGCAAAGTTTGAATTTTGAGCGATCGCACTGGTTCTACTTCAACATCTAACACCTCACAAACTGAAATGGCTTCTTGTCTACCTTTGACAATAGCCCGATCCAAAAAACGGATATGATACTTTTCGCGTTGACTCAAACGTTGTACCACATCTCCAGAAATTAATAAAGATACGCCATAATACTTAGTCAAACCTTCCAGACGAGCGGTGAGATTGACATGATCTGAGATCGCATCTGCTTGCATCCGATTGGCGTCACCAATAATCCCAACCATCGTATCACCCACATGGATACCAATGCCAATCTTCAGCGGTATATCCCCATTTATTTTACGGCTTTGATTGTATTTATGCAACTGCTCCAATTTCACAATTCCTGCCTGAATAGCATCATCCACGCCATCAGGAAAAACTGCCATAACTCCATCTCCAATATACTTGACAATAAAACCGTTATGCTTACGAATTTCGGGACTAATTTGCTGTAAATAGTTATTGATGAAATCAAAGTTTTCTTGAGGAGTCATTTGCTCCGCCATCGTGGTGAACGAACGCATATCGGAAAACATAATTGCCATCTCTTTGCTCACGTGATCTCCAAGCTGGAAATCAACCATGCTTTGCTTGCCGAGAAATTGGAGAAATTCATCGGGAACGAAACGTCCGTAAGCCTGCAAAAGTTTCTCTAATTCTTGTTCCCGCGCTTTCACCGTTTGCACCATATGGGAAAATACCTGTGCCAGTTCTCCCAGTGCATCACTGCGCGCTGCCACATCTGACAATATCTGGGGTTGAAAGCTATTGTTTTTTACAGCAATAGCTGCATCTATAACCTTTTTTACCTGCTCGATGTAAGTCTGCATCTCTCGGTTTTTATGATGGATCTGGTTTTCCAGATCCGTGGAGTGTTCCGTGATAATTTCTACTAAAGTTTCATAGCTGTTTTTTTCATCCTCTACTTCCTCAAGTTTTTCGCTCAACTCCTGTAGCTGTTTATGGAGTTCTTCTGGAGATTTAGATGGTGCTAAATTTATTTGTGGTTTCATAATTTATACTTCCGAATCTGGAAGCGCAAAGTTGTTTGACTTCCTAGCTGTAAATTATTATAACTTACAGGCGCGGAACTCTAAATCTTGTTTCTGCGTCGATACTTGACCACTAAATCCAATACCCCTGGTAGAAACCGGGTTGACGACAGTCAATCATAAATTATGCACAATATTTCCCTGTTGCTTCAATACTAGCAAAGTAATGTCATCAAAAACCTTTTGTTTTCCAATAAATTTTCGCAAATCAGCGATGGTGGCTTCCTTGATTTGTTCGGCGCTCAAGTGCCAGTTTTGAGAAACAACTTCACAGAGTCTTTCAATACCATAGAATTTTTTGTGCATATTTCTAGCTTCGGGAATGCCGTCAGTGTAAAGCACCACCCCGTCCCCCGGCTCTAAGTCTACTAAAACATGGCTAATCCAATCGGAAATATCCTCATCTAAGGCGAGCGGAAATCCTAAATTCATGGTGTCTATCCGCTGGATTTTACCACCTTTCCTGACCACAATAGTTTCCTCATGTTGACCGCTGATACTAATTGTGCGATCCGCATAGTTTAGCAAAGCTAGTGTCATATTTTTGTCGGAGTTCATGCGCTGGACATTTTTATAAATAGTGCGGTTGAGGGTATCTAAAAAACGCACCGGGTTGGATTCTTGCATTTCCTGAAGAGTGCGGACAGCAGCTTGAGTCATCACCATCAAAATGCCGCTTTCTAATCCGTGTCCGGTGACATCACCAATGCAAATCGTGACAACCCCGTTAGTACAAAGTACGTCGTAGTAATCACCACCTAATTCCGAGGCTGGCTCCATGAATCCGGCAATATCTAAATCTTGAATGGCTGCGAGTTCAGCAGGTTTTGGCAGAATCAACTGCTGCATTTGTTTGAGCATATCGAGTTCAGAGCTCATGCGGAGGTTTTCCGCTTTCAGGCGCTGGTTGAGAGCGGCAATTTGTTTCGTGGCTGTGGCGAGTTCAGAGGTACGTTCTTTGACTTTATCTTCTAGAGTTTCAAAGGATTCTTGCTGTTGTCTCGCCATGCTGTTAAAGGAATTTGTTAAGGTTTCAATTTCCCAAATCCGACTGGAAGCAACATTTTGGTTAAGAGCACCACCTGCTAGATATTCTGAAGCTTGAGCAATTTGGCTTAGGGGGCGAGTAATCCAGCTAGCGGTGAAAATCCCCACTCCAACAGAGACAATGAGAGCCACAATACACAGCCAAATAGTCTGGCGAGTGTTAGCATAAATTTGCGCCATAAAATCCGCTTCAGGAACGACTACTACAATCAGCCAATTGAGACCGTACTTGTCAGTTAGCGGAGAAACTTGGATAAATTGCCGCTCACCGTTCAGCTTAAAGTCCAGTTGAACAGTTTGATCGATGTCTTCCAAACGCTTGAAGCGTTCGAGGAGATAAACCGCACTTTGACGCATCAGCGGGTTGCTGCTTTCTTGTGCTTTTAGCCGCTTTGTATCTTTGCCTGTTCCCACCGAAAGAGGCTGTTCTTTAAGCGAGGTGGCTATTAACTCACCCTGGGGTTCAATGATAAATACTTGACCGGAATTACCCACTCTTAAGGTTTGCAGGAAGTGGCGAATTTGATCTAGTCCCATCTGGCAAGTCAGCACGCCAATTAGTTTCCCTTCGGCATCATAATAGGGTAGACTCGCATTAATTTGCAGCGTACCGTAGCCAAAATTAATATAAACTTCACTCCAAGCTGCCTGTTTCTTCTCAACAGCTACTCTGTAAAAAGGGCGCGTGCGAACGTCATAATTGGGCGTGTTTTTTTCGATTGTTGTCGGGTTTCCATTATGGTCAAGGTTGTAATAGATCAAGTCGCCACCCCCTGGAATCAGTTGCTGGGCAAGCTGAGGTTGTTCCAGTCCAACCAGCCGATTTACCCAACCCACACGCAGGTACTGACCTTTTTCGTTGGCAATTCCCGCGTGACCGATCGACTTAAATTGCAGAACTTGTTTCCAAAAATATGGTCGAGCTTGCTCCAAATCGTCAAAGTTCAACACCCCCAAAGGTACAGCATCCTGATTAATCTGATTCACCAGTGGCGGAGCTTCCAGATAGGTTTGAACACGTTCGTAAACTCTCGCACTCACTTCCTGCCGCAACTGACTAACAATATCGTTGACTATCTGCTCTCCGTTTCTGTAAGAGAGATAGCCAACGCAGCCAACAGCCGCCAAAATTTGGAGAACAAAGGGAACTACCAAGACATTGCGGAGACGAAATTTGCCCGATCTGGAGACGATCGCACTTTTTTGAGAAACCATTGTTAAAAACACTCCCAGGGGGCAGTTTTTTGTTACAAGACTTGATAATGGATATATTAAGAGCGACGGACAATGTTATCATATCAAAAACTCAACCAACATCAAAAAATCTGCGTTCATCAGCGCTCATCTGCCTGCATCAGCGGTTAAAATAAAACAATAAATTTCAAGAAACAATGCAAATTACTCAATCCCTCCACAGCGCCATCCTCATCTCCAACCTGGAAAAATCCCAACACTTTTACAGCACCGTACTAAAACTGCAAAAAATCGATCGCGACTTAAAATTTCCCGGAATCTGGTATCAAATCGGCGGCTTCCAGCTCCACCTAATTTTAGGTGCAACAATTATCCCAGATGCCGTAGACCATGCCAAATGGGGACGCAACCGACATCTAGCATTTTCTGTGGCCAACTTAGAGGCAGCCAAACAGCAGTTAATCGCTCACAATTGCCCGTTTCAAATGAGCGCGTCAGGTCGATCGGCATTATTTACCCAAGATCCCGACGGCAACATCATCGAACTCAGCGAGTAACAGATGAAAATCATCGCTTATTCTTACACCGAACCGCTACTGGAAGCAGCACCCGCACCGGAAATTTGGGGTCAAGAAGTCGATCGCACCTATCAAGACTTAGGAGGGCGGCAGCAACTGCAACAACTCCTCAAAGACTGCCAAACAGAACCAGTCAAATACTTATTAATTCAGCGGTTTGAAGAACTAGGCGACACCGTACAGCAAGTGTGTTCGCACCTCGCCCAACTCGAAAACCTCGGCGTCGAAATCATCGTACAAGCAGAAACAGAACCGCGAAACCGCCAAAACTTGCTGCAAATCCTCGCAGAAATCCAGCGCAGCCAACACAGCCGGAGTATTCGCAAAGGACACGCCCGCAACCGCATCAAATCCCGGATTCCACCGGGTAAGGCTCCCTACGGCTACCGGCGCGGCAAAGATTGTTATACGATCGATAAAACCACCGCCCCCACCGTCAAAGACTTTTTTGAACACTTTTTAATTTACGGTTCCTTGCGAGGTTCCGTGCGGTATTTAGCCAAGAAATACAACAAAAAAATCTCTGTAAGCACCGGCCGTCGCTGGCTGACAAATCCCGCCTACCGCGGCGATTTGGAATATCAAAACAGCCAAGTAATTTCTAACACCCACGTCCCGATTATTTCCAGAGAAGAAGCCGCCCAAATAGACAGGTTGCTGCGTCGCAACCGCTGCCTTTCTCCTCGCAGCGCTAGCGCCCCACGTTCCCTCGCAGGTTTAGCAATTTGTGCCGAATGCAAATCGTCCATGACAGTTGCCAAAGTCACCTCCTACCGCCAAAAAAAAGAATACCTTTATTTGCGACCGATTAACTGTCCAAAACAGCCTAAATGTAGCGGCCTTTCCTACGATGAAGTATTGCAATTAACCATCGCCGGTATTTGTCGGGATTTACCCGATGCTGTTGCTGGGTTGCAAAGGCCGAATATGAATGGAATTAAAGCAGGAATTGTCAGGGCGATCGCATCGAAACAAGAAATCATACAGCAACTTTCCGCCCTGATTGACAGCGGCATATTAGACACCGAAACGGCTGAGTTTAGAGCCTACAAAATCCGCACCGAAATTGCCGAACTGCAAAGCAAATTAGCGCAACTACCCCCCGTAAATTTGCGAGAAATTGCCCAAACAGTTTCCCTGCCGCAATTTTGGCTCGATTTATCAGAATCAGAACGCAGGTTTTACTTTCGAGAATTTATCGATCGCATTGAAATCGTCCGGGAACATACTAATTTGCAGTTGCAAATTATTTTCATTTTTTAATAATTAGTTCAACTTTCATCCGTAGCTTTTAGGTGAGATGCCCGACTTCTTAAAGCAGTGGGGTATTTGGGTACTCTATTACTTCGCTAGGAGAGGACTTCCTTTGACTATAATCGGTTTCAAACGCTGAATTATCTTTTTTAGCCTTTAGCCAATAGGCGATCATCTCTCCTTTTCCTTTAATCGCGATCGCACCTCTTTCTTCAAATAAATACCGATCTTTTAACACTTCGTAAATAGCAGTAGTAACTTGAATATATCCCGGTAAGCCTTGACATTCCATCCGAGAAGCAACATTAACAGTATCTCCCCACAAGTCATAGCTAAATTTTTTAGTGCCAATTACGCCAGCAACTACGGGCCCTGTATGAATGCCAATCCTAATTTGAAATGGTTCGCCTCTGTCAGTTTGAAAATCAGCGATCGCTTCCTGCATATCCAAGGCCATATTCGCGATCGCTTCTACATGATCTGCCCTCGGCACAGGCAACCCCCCCGCTACCATATAAGCATCTCCAATTGTTTTAATTTTTTCCAAACCGTGTTTTTCAGTTAGTTGGTCAAACCTTGAAAAAATCTGGTTTAGTACCTTTACCAATTCTAGAGGTAACATTCTAGCAGCAATAGACGTAAAATCGACAATATCGGCAAAAAGAACTGTTGCTGAATCAAACCTCTGGGCAGGAGAACCCTCGCCCTTTTTCAAATTTTCAACAATCGCTGCTGGTAAAATATTCAGCAATAAATGATCCGACTTTGTTTGAGCAAGCCGTAAAGCTAGCTCCACCCCCTGCCGCTCTTTAATTTCGTTTTGCAAACGTTCGACAAGTTCTTGGAATTGCTTCGTTTGCTGTTGAAGTAACTGTTGTTGACTTTGAATAGTTAACTGATTTGCCACTCGTGCCAATACTTCTTTACCATGAAAAGGTTTAGTAATATAGTCAACTGCTCCCACATCAAAGGCTTTAACCTTATCTACAACGTCATCTAAGGCGCTTAAGAAAATCACGGGAATGGAACTGGTTTTTGGTGAAGCTTTCAACTTTGCACATACCTCATATCCATTCATATCTGGCATCATCACGTCCAGCAAAATTAGGGTCGGCGGAAACTCTTGCACTGTAGCGATCGCCCTTTGCCCGTTCAGCGCTTTACGAACCTGATACCCTTGTTCGGTCAAGATTGTAGATAAAAGCCGCACATTATCGGGCTTATCATCAACTACTAAAATGTTGGCTTGGATTGTAGGATATTGATGGCTGTCCATGCGATCTCTCACGGTAGTTTGTCAAGATAAAAAATATTAACACTTAAGAATTTTACCTCAAAAAAACGAAGCAGTATAAATTCCGATTTGCTCTCCTAAAAAAAGATTGCAAGGAGACGCTATTGCGGCTTAATGTTAGGTCTTTTTGAAATGAAATAGCCTCCTAAGTTTAGATTAGTTAAAAACAGGTTTTTCACACCGTCGCAACTGCTGACTGCGCTATATCTATAATGTCGTCAAATAGGAAATCCTGCACCAAAGTAGTTAAATATTGTGCTGCCAAAGCAAATTCGCTCGGCATTTCCTCAATCAACTTGAGGATTTTATCGTCGCAACATTCATGAGCAGCATGAGATATTTTTTCTACCCACTCAATAGGCATTTTACCTAGTTGGGACTCGACAGATTGATTGCTACTCCCTCCGCTAATTTCGCTTTGATTTTCTTGTGGTGCATCAACAGATTCCTCATAAATGTAACGCACTCCTAAAAGTTCTTCCATTTTCGCAAATAATATCTTTGCATCGAAGGGTTTACGCATGAAATCATCGCAGCCTGCTCCTAAGATAGTTTGTCGTTCCTCTTCAAAAGCGCTAGCAGTAAGAGCAACTATTACAGTTTGTTTTCCCAGAGGATGAGCTTTAATTTTTCTGGTTGCTTCATAGCCATCCATGACAGGCATCTGCATATCCATCCAGATCAGGTGGGGTTGCCAATCCTCCCATAAAGCAATAGCTTCTTGACCATCTCTAGCTTCTCGCACGAGGATGCCTAGTGGTGACAATAATCTCTCTATGACTAGGCAGTTATCGGCGCGATCGTCAACAACCAAAATCCGGTATTCTGGTTGATTCGGTGCTAAACTAATTACTTTTTTCTGCGGTTTAAGGATTTTAATCTCGCTGGGAGTGGCCAGGTTAATTTTAATATCAAATGCAAACTTACTTCCAAACTCAGGTGTACTGCTGACAGTAATATCTCCTCCCATCATTTGTACAAATTTGCGGCTAATTGGTAAACCTAATCCAGTCCCCTGTTGAGACTTTTGACCTGTTTTTGTTTGCTCAAAGGGTTCAAATAACTTATTTATCTCTTCTGCGGCAATCCCAAGGCCAGTATCTTCAATTTCAAACTGAAGGCGTAAGAATTCCGGGCGAAGTTCATTCGCGTCTACACAATCAAAGTCCGCCAAGCTTTCGGACTGATTAAAACCAGTGCACCATCCGGGTTTTTTTTGTATAGCTGTGGCTTCAACCGCTAAGCTTGTGGAATGTTCAGAACCCGCGCCGGCAAGTTTTGTTTGTGTGTCCCCAAACTGTGCATTTTCAGCTCTCAAACTTTCTTGTCCCTGATTTTTTACTCGCAAAGTAACACTACCCATCTCTGTAAACTTGATCGCATTTCCTACAAGATTAATCAAAATTTGTCGCAATTTACCTTCATCTCCCGTAACAAAGTGTGGTACGCCGTCACCCACTTCTAAATTTAGCTGCAATTTCTTAGATTTAGCTTTTAATCGAAACATTTCTTCTAAGGTTTTTAGCAAGCGCATTAAATTAAAACTGCTTTCATTAAGCTGACTTCTGCCCGCTTCAATTTTGGACATTTCCAAAATGTCATTAATTAGCGAAAGCAAGTGTTCGCCGGCGCGATTAATGATTTCTAGGTGCTGCTGGTGTTGATTGTTGAGAGATGAATCGCGCACCATCACCTGACTAAATCCGAGAATGGCATTCAGAGGAGTCCGCAATTCATGGCTCATAGAAGAAAGAAATTCGCTCTTGGCGCGGTTAGCTGTATCAGCAGCTACGACAGCTTTTTGTAATGCTGTTTCTGCTAATTTGCGATCGGCAATTTCTGTTTGAGCTTGTTCAAAAAGGGTGCATTGCTGGATAGCAATTGCTAGCTGCACGGAAATTTGCTTGAGAGATTCTATCTCAGAAGAGTCCCAATGCCTTTGACTGCGGCAGTGATGAGCAATGAGTAGCCCCCATAGTTTTTCACCTTGCAAAAGGGGAACGACGAGGTTAGCTTTAATTTCCAACTCGCTCAGTAAATTAACGTGGCACTCTGAAATACCTGCTGTATAAATATTGTCGATCGCGCGCAGGTGTCCCTGCTCGTAAACAGAGACGTAGTGTTCTCGAAAACAAGGGTCATTAATATCAATTCCCAGAATTGGCATCGTACCGACAGATACCGACTCGACGGCTATAAATCCACTCCAATCTGGATTAAAGCGGTAAATAACTGTCCTGTCTGTTGACAAAAACTGGCGCACTTCTTCCACCGCCATTGTCAGCACTTCTTCTAGGTTAAGAGAAGAACGAATCCGCTCTTGAATGGAATTAACGAGCCGCTCCCTTTTTACTTGCTGCTGCAAGGCGATTTCCGCCTGTTTGCGAGCAGTAACATCTACTCCATAACCAACGCACTCCACAGGTATACCAGCAGCATCTTTGACTAACTTAACCTCATCGTATATCCAGCGATAACTACCGTCTTTGTGCCGTTCGCGGTATTCATAGGAAATCGATTCTTTTTCCAATATCTGAGCGAATGAAGTAGCAACAATCTCTCGATCGTCGGGATGAACCAGGCTATGCCAATCAAGGGAACCATCAAGAAATTCTCGCGCTTCGTAACCAATCATTGAAACAATATTATCGCTGACAAATGTTACGTCATAATTTCCCCCTAATTTGCAGCTAAAAATGACCGCCGGAGTAGTCGCCAGTAAATATTGCAAGCGTTCGGTGACAGAACGCAAGTTTAACTCAGCTTGCTTGCGATCGCGAGCTTCCATTGCTAAAGCTGCTATCTGTGCCACATAGCTAGCGAAGCTTTGTTCATCGAGCGTCCAATTCCTGGTCGTTCCCTGATGTTCTAAACAAATTACACCCGCAATTTGTCCTTGATGGGTAATAGGAACATCTAGCATCGACGAAATGTTTAAAGGCGTCAAATAAGATTCGCTAAATTCTCGGGTGCGCGGATCTGTTTTGGCATCAACCGCTGCGATCGCCTGTTCTGTATTCAAAGCTTGGAAATAGCTAGGATAGTCAGCAACTTTTAGTTCTGCGCCGGCGCTGTGTTGATTGGGCCTCAGTTCGTAAAGATCCGCACAGCATAGTGAGGATTTATCTTCCTGATAAAACCAAATACTTGCCCTATCAACATTCAGGGTACGAGTTGCCATTTGCGTAATCTCTCTCAACGCCTCGGCGATATTTCCCTCGTAGATACTAGAATTTTTCGCTAATTCTAGCAAACCATTTTGTTGTTCTGTTAACCTAGTTTCTCGTTCGCGCAAAGCTGATTCAGCGGCTATTCTTTCTCTAATTTGTGCTTCTAAATAACCAT
The DNA here is from genome assembly GCF_036700645.1 of Microcoleus sp. S36b_A4. NCBI lineage: Bacteria > Bacillati > Cyanobacteriota > Cyanophyceae > Oscillatoriales > Microcoleaceae > Microcoleus > Microcoleus sp. S36b_A4. The sequence continues at coordinate 12,697 of NZ_JAUBPI010000101.1, forward strand.
TAATTTCTGTTAACTGTACGGTGCGCTCTTGGACTTTTATTTCTAAATCATCATAAGCGTGGCGCAACGCTAATTCAGCATCTTCACGCACCCCAATCTCAGTCTGCAACTTGCGATTTATGGCCTCTAATTCTTGGGGGGTTTTTAAAGACAAAAACTGGGGCAATAGTGTTACCATCGAGGCGGCGGTGTAGCAGGAAACCAGTGCAGTAATTCCTTTTTCAATCCCCGACAGCCAATAAGCGGAATGCCACAACGTCCAAATGTCTAGCAAGTGACCCGTGCCGCAGAGAATAATAAATGCACCAAATAAAGCAAATATTCCTAAAAAAGGAACATCGCGCCGCTTGAAGATAAAATAAATTAGCATCGCCGGAATTGAATAGTAGGCGATCGCGATTAAAAAGTCCCCAGTTACGTGCAGCCACACTAAAGGCGTTTGCCAAAGATAGCAATGACCGTGAGGCATATACTGAGTAGGGGAAAAGATATTTTTGAGTGCTTCCCACATAATACTTGTTATTGGCAGATAATATGGATTTGATGATGCCTAAGTTAGGCAAAAAATAAAAGAAACCGAAAAATTTAGCTGGATTCAGCATTATTTATTAACGCCTCAACCCAGCTTGTTCATAACAGCTTGCTTTTGTACTAGGTGGCGCTCGCTAAATTGCGATCGCAAAGGAATTTCAATGATAAACTCCGTACCTCTCCCAACCTCGGATGTGCAGCGCAAATAACCTTCATGGGATTGAATAATCTGATAAGAAATCGCCAAACCCAGTCCGGTACCAGCACCGATAGGTTTCGTTGTATAAAATGGATCGTAAATTTTAGCGATCGCATCATAATCTATGCCAGTGCCATTATCAGCAATGTGAATCTGCACCCACTTGCCATCAACTAAAAGCGTGCGGATGCGAATTTTTAGCAGTGGGCAATAGGGGTTTTGTGAGTAGTCAAATAAATTATTTTCCCAATAGCCGTTGGTCGAATATCCCTGCTGTACAATCTGTTCTAAAGCATCAATAGCATTAGAACAAATATTCATAAATACTTGGTTAAGCTGTCCAGCGTAGCATTCCAATTCTGGCAAATCTCCATACTCTTTAATCACTTGAATAGGCGGACGGTTTGGTTGTTCTTTCAAGCGGTGCTGCAAAATCATTAAAGTGCTATCGAGACCTTCATGGATATTTACCTTTTTCATGTCGGCTTCGTCTAACCGGGAGAAAGTCCGTAAAGATTTAACAATTTCCCTAATTCGCTCTGCTCCAATTTTGAGCGAACCAAAAAGTTTTTGCAAGTCTTTTAAAATAAAATCGAGTTCGATAGTGTGAATCTTGTCTGCAATTTCCGGCGCCGGAGTGGGGTAATAAACTTGATAAGCCTTAATCAATTCTACAAGCTCTTTAATGTATTCCTCCGCAGGAATCAGATTGCCATAAATGAAGTTAACAGGGTTATTGATCTCGTGGGCAACCCCAGCTACCATTTGCCCCAAAGACGACATTTTTTCAGTTTGCACGAGTTGAGTTTGAGCGCCTTTAAGTTGTTGCAGAGCGTTCTCTAAATGCTGAGTTTGTTCTCGCAGTTTAGCTTCCGAGTGCCGCAATGAATTTTCAGCCAAAGAGCGATCGCGATTTTCCTGTAGCAAAAGTTCATTAGTGGATTCTAAAGCGATCGTCCTCTCTATCACCCGTTTTTCCAATTCTAGCATTAATTCCGAGAGTGCTTCTTGAGCTTGTTTGCGATCGCCAATCTCATTTTGTAAAGCTACATTTGCCACCGCCAATTGATCAGGACTGGGAATAGCCAAGATTTTTGGGATTAGTTCCACCAGCACTGCTGCTGTAGATAGCGAAATCAACGCCGTAATCGCTTTAAGAAAACCCGAGAACCAATAATTAGGATGCCACAGCGTCCATATTTCCATAATATGGGTAATTCCGCAGCAGATAATAAAAGAGCCAAACAGCATGAAAACCCAGTCAAAAGGCACGTCTTGCCGCTTTTTAACAATATAAATCAGCGTAATCGGTATCAAAAAATAAGCTACGGCTATCAAACCATCGGACAAAACGTGTAGCCCCACTAATCCCGGCTTCCACAAGTAGCAATGACCGTGAGGAATAAAATAATTTGAAAACATTTCATGAACCATTTGCATCAAATTAACTCGGTTATTTGCTAAAATTTTTCAGAGGTGATTACAGGAAAATTTTAAAAAAATGCTGGCACACAAATAAGAATTAGGCTTTTGGCCTTCACACTTGTGATGAGTAAATGCAGCGATCTGAAACTATTGTTAATTAAATTAACATCAATCGACTCAGCTTTAGCAAAGTCAACTGTCACATTTTTAATTCTGCCTTCACTACCAACTGTGACACCGACATGACATTTTGGCCAACGATCAAGAAAAACTGAGCGCAGATTCCTTTCCAGTAGGAGCGCCAGCGCCCATTAAAATTGGGTTGTAGCACTGAGTGACCAGTCAGGCAACGGGGTAATTACCAGATTTAACGGATGTCACGGATTTAAATTAACGAAGAGAACCATTCTCAAAAACCTGTAGAGGTGGGTTCACTTTCGTACCTTTGAAAAGTGCAGACAGGTTAAATACACCCGCCCCCACCCCGCGAGGGAATTCTTGATCATTGACAGTGATACTCTTCGGGGAGATTTAACCGATTTGACCAATTACCCCATGAAAAATGTCGCGACAGTATCGTGTCGCAATCCAATCGGCGATCGCTCTGAGCTTTACACTCAATCATAAGTGATAATATCAACGATACACTTATATGGTTATTGCTCGTTATGACGATAGATGAGGTACTACAGCTAACTCGTGTGCGATTACAAAAAGATTTATATCCCATACAAGAAATCATACTCCGCCAAGTTTGGGAAGGAAAGACTTATACAAGTATCGCATCTGCCTCTCATTACGGAGAGCATTACCTGAGAAACATCGCCTCGTCCTTGTGGCAATCTCTCTCTCAAATCTTGCAGACATCTATTAGCAAATCAAATTTTCGCTCTTGTGTAGAATCACGTTCCCTGACCACAGAGGAACGAGAATTAATTGAAGAATTCACCCGCAGCCAATGCCTCGCAACACCTTTAGAATTTCCCGGATCTCCCGTACCCCTCGGTTCGCCATTTTATATTCATCACCCGCTAATTGAAGAACTCGCCTATCGAGAGATTACCAAACCAGGAAGTGTGCTGCGGATTAAGGCTCCCAGGAAGATGGGAAAAAGTTCCCTTCTGCTAAGGATTTTAGATCGTGCAAGTTCTCTTGACTATCGAACAGTAAGTTTAGATTTTCAGCAAGCCGAGGAAGCTGTTTTAGCTAATATCGATAAATTTTTACGCTGGTTTTGTGCCAATATCAGCCGTCACCTAGGATTACCACCTCTATTAGATGATTATTGGGATGAAGACATGGGTAGCAAAGTAAGCTGCACCATCTATTTGCAACAATATGTATTAGCAAAAATAAGTACGCCTCTTGTGTTAGCTTTAAATGAAGTAAATAAAATTTTTGAGTATCCCAAAATTGCCCGAGAATTTTTGCCACTGCTGCGAAGCTGGCATGAAGAAGCAAAGCGGATTAAAACCCTGGAAAAACTGCGGTTAATCGTTCTTCACTCCACAGAAATTTATATTCCTTTAAAGCTCACGGAATCGCCTTTTAATGTCGGTTTGCCGCTGCAATTGCCCTATTTTACAGAAGAGCAGATAGTTGCTTTAGCCCAGCGTCACGGACTGGATTGGACAGATGGCCCCAATGGCGATCGACTGATGGCAATGGTGGGGGGACATCCTTATCTGGTGCGGCTAGCTCTTTACCACCTCTGTCAAAACAGTGTAAGGCTAGATCAGCTACTACAAGAAGCTCCGACAATAGCGGGAATTTATAAAGATTACTTGCGGAGTTTTTGGACCACATTCCAAGAGTATCCCGAACTTGCGGTTGCAGTTAAACAAGTGGTAAAATCGGAACACGGAGTGGAATTAGATCCGATATTGGCTTCTAAATTATTTAGTATGGGGCTGATTCATATCGATAACAACCGCTGTACGCTAAGCTGCGAGTTGTACCGCCTGTATTTTAGTTCGCACAACTTTATTTAGAGCTGGCTTTAGAGTTTATTTGCGTAATCCAATATCCGCCTTAAAAACTCGACTTTTTCTGGCGCTTAGAAATCGCTGCTATACAAACAAAGTCCGCCTATGCGGACTAAAAAACAGGCATAAATTAACCAGAAGTTAGCATAATTTATCATAAATTATATTATAATACAGCTCCAGCACCACATCCTTACCTCTAAATAAATTCCCTACATACTCAGCTTTAAACCCACCCATAAACCGCATGACCCAGGTAACATACCAAATTGGTGGCAGTCTCGCCAGTGATGCGCCTACATACGTAGTGCGGCAAGCAGATTCCGAACTGTATGAAGCCTTAAAAGCTGGCGAATTTTGTTACGTCCTTGACTCCCGGCAAATGGGCAAATCTTCTCTCTTAGTCCGTACCCTGCACCGGCTGCAAGCCGAAGGATTTCAATGCAGCACGATCGACATGACCCGCATCGGTAGCGAAAATATCACTCCCTTACAGTGGTATAAAGGAATTGTTGGGGATTTGTGGCGCAGTTTCAATCTGGTAGGAAAAGTTAATTTAAAAACTTGGTGGCGCGACGAGGAAGAGGTCTCATTTTCGCAAACATTGAGTCATTTTATTGAAGATATCGTGCTGGTCAATTTTCCTCACGAGCGGATATTTATATTCATCGATGAAATCGATAGCATTCTCAGTTTGGATTTCGCTGTCGATGATTTTTTTGCCTTAATTCGGTTTTGCTACAATCAGCGAGCGATTAATCCAGAGTATAACCGCATTACTTTTGCAATTTTTGGAGTAGCCACGCCAAGCGATTTAATTGCAGACAAAAAGCGAACTCCTTTTAATATCGGTCGTGCTATAGATTTGCAGGGTTTTGAACTGCACGAAGCCCAACTATTAGTTAAGGGATTAGAGAGTGCCGTCAGTAATCCTCATGCCGTTCTCAAACAAATATTAGCTTGGACTTCAGGACAGCCATTTCTCACCCATAAAATTTGCTATTTGGCGTATAGATCCAGCCTAGAAACGGCGGGAGGATTAGTAAATATTCCCCCTGGAGCCGAGGCATTTTGGGTGGATAGTTTAGTACGATCGCAAATCATCGATAAATGGGAATCGCAAGACGAACCGGAGCATTTAAAAATGATAGGCGATCGCATCCTGAGAAACGAACAACGCGCCGGAAGATTGCTGAGCATTTACCAGCAAATTCTGACCCCCCCGCCTTCGGCTCCCCCCCTTACTAAGGGGGGGCTAGGGGGGGTATCAACCGATGACAGCCGAGAACAAATAGAACTATTGCTATCGGGTTTAGTGGTAAAAAGTGCAGGCTATTTGCAGGTAAAAAACCGAATTTATCAAGAAGTATTTAATATAGAATGGGTACAGAAAAAATTAGGGCAACTGCGTCCTTATTCCCAATCTTTCGATGCTTGGAGCGCTGCCAAACAAACAGATGATTCGCGCCTTTTGAGGGGACAAGCCTTAAAAGATGCTCAAATCTGGATGCAGGGAAAAAGTTTGAGCGATTTAGACTATCAGTTTTTAGCAGCTAGCGCCGAACTCGACAAGCAAGAAATGCAACTGATCTTAGAAGCAGAAAGGTTAAAAGAAGTCGAAAAAAATGCCAGACGGCAAAAGTGGTTTATTGCTGCACTCTCTTTAGCATTAGCGATCGCCCTGTTTCTCGGAACAGCAGCTTTTTGGCAATATCGCCATGCTACCTTGAGCGAAATCGAAGCGATCGCCACCTCATCCGAAGCCCTCTTTACCTTAGAGCGAAAATTAGACAGCCTCATTGCCGCCATCAAAGCCAAGCGCAAACTGCAACAACTCGGCAGCACAAATTCCGAACTAGAAAATCGCGTGCAATTATTACTAGAGCAGGCAGTTTATGGAGCTTCCGAGTTCAACCGCTTGTCAGGACAACAGGCGACACTGTTTAGATTAGCAATCAGTCCCGACGCTCAGACCATTGCCTCCTCAAGTACAGAGACAGTGGTCAAACTCTGGCAGCGAGATGGCACCCTTGTTGCCACTCTTCCCCACAACGCTGTGGTATGGAGGGTGGCTTTTAGCCCCGATAGCAAACTCCTCGCTTGCGCCAGTGAAGATGGCACAGTTAAACTTTGGCAGCAAAAGGGAACGTCTTGGCAGAACCCCAAACTCTTACACACCCTTGAGGGACACAGCACCGAGTTTAACGGTCTAGCCTTCAGCCCAGATGGGGAGATTTTAGCCGCATCCGGTGAGAATAACACCGTTAAACTCTGGGACAAAAACGGCAATTTATTAACCATTCTCGATCGTACCGATGCGGTGAGGAGCCTGAGCTTTAGCCCCAACGGGGAAATGCTCGGTAGCGGCAGTACGGAGGGTACGATCCGATTGTGGAAAAAAAACGGCCCATTCTGGGTATCCGTAAAGTTACTGCGAGCGTTTCAAGGGCATAGCGCTGCCATTTGGAATGTCAAGTTCAGTCCTGACAGCGAGATATTTGCCTCCGCGAGCATGGATAAAACTGTTAAACTTTGGCGCTCCAATGCTCCCCTAGACGAAGAGTTACACCCAGGCACGTTGCTTACGTCGGGGAACCCGCCAACGCAAGTGCCTCCCCTACAAACCCTTAAGGGTCACGCATCTGGCGTTGAGAGTCTAGATTTAAGTCCTGACGGTGAGATTATCGCCACAGGCAGCGATGATCGAACCATTAAATTTTGGAGCAAAGACGGTAAAGAGCTGAGAACTTTTAGAGGACATAGCAGTGCCGTGTGGGATATCAATTTCAGTCCTGACGGCACTTTCATTGCTTCGCTGGGTGTAGGAAATGATGTCAAACTTTGGCAGCCAAAAAACATTTTTTTCTTGCCCCTGCAAGGTCACGACGCTGCTCTTTATGCTGCTGCTTTCGCTGCTGACGGTAAAATCGTCGCCACTGCAAGTATAGACGGCACGGTGAAACTTTGGTGCGTCGATGGCACGTTGCACAAAACGCTCAAGGAGGGCACAGGAGAGCTTTGGGATTTGGCATTCAGTCCTGACGGTAAACTTATTGCCGCGGGGGGCGAAAAAACAGTTAAACTCTGGCATAAGGATGGCAGATTCCTGCGAGAAATCAAGGCACACAACGGAATCGTTTACGGAATTACTTGGAGTCCTGACGGTAAAATTCTTGCCTCCGCAAGTGCAGACGGCACGGTGAAACTCTGGCAGCCAGACGGGGCAGGCACGGGGGCACTGCCCCTACGAACTCTGAAGCTAGATGGCAGCACCTTCTGGAGTGTGGCCTTTAGCCCTGATGGAAAAGCTCTAGCCGCCGTCAATAGCAGCGGCGCGATCGCGATCTGGAAACTAGATGGCACTTTGTTGCAGGCGATTGATGCCCATCAAGCTTTGATTAAGAAAGTCAGTTTCAGTCCCGATGGCAAGATGCTCGCCTCAGCCAGTATGGATAGCACCGCCAAACTCTGGAAATTAGATATCTCATCGACTCTTATTGACTCTTCGGTTCCTCACTCTTTACAGATCCTGCGAACGCTTAAAGGTCACACACAGGCACTGATGGGAGTTTCCTTTAGCCCGGATGGTGAGATCGTCGCTACGGCAAGTCTGGATAACACTGTGAAACTCTGGAACAAAGAGGGCATCTTGCTGAGGACGCTCGCGGGGCATACAGGTATAGTGACAGGAGTTTCCTTCAGTCCCGACGGCACTTTCCTTGTTTCCGCCAGCCATGACGAAACGGCGATTTTGTGGAATGTGAAGCGAATTCTCAATACAGACCCTCTGGTGTTTGGTTGCGACTGGGTGCGGGATTATTTGCGGACAAATGCCGATGTGAAGGAGGAGGACAGACATTTGTGCGATGCAGTGGGCGAGCGCTAAATTATCCGAAACAATTAACTATCAATTATGAAAGATTACTCTTACCAAATTGGTGGCAGTCTCGCCAGTGATGCGCCTACCTATGTTGAACGACAAGCAGATTCCGAACTCTACGAAGCCTTAAAAGCAGGCGACTTTTGTTACGTCCTCAACTCGCGACAGATGGGTAAATCTTCTCTATTAGTCCGCACCCTGCACCGATTGCAAGCTGAAGGATTTCTATGCAGCACGATCGACATGACCCGCATCGGTAGCGAAAATATCACTCCCTTACAATGGTATAAAGGAATTGTTGGGGATTTATGGCGCAGTTTCCATCTTTTAGGGCAACTTAACTTAAAAACATGGTGGAAAGAACAAGAAGAAGTTTCTCTCCTGCAAAGATTGAGTCAATTTATTGAAGAGGTATTATTAGCGAGATTTCCGAACGAGCGAATTTTTATATTTGTCGATGAGATTGATAGTATTTTAAGCTTGGATTTTCCCGTAGATGACTTTTTTGCCTTGATTCGTTATTGTTACAACCAACGAGCAATTAATCCCGAATACAACCGAATTACCTTCGCGATTTTTGGAGACTGTTGGCGAATTAAAAAAGGGTGAAACCAAACATCCCATAATCATGGAAAAAAAACTACAATGAGGCAGAGG
>NZ_JAUBPI010000102.1:0-20994 GCF_036700645.1 Microcoleus sp. S36b_A4
CTTGCACTTTACTATTGAGCGCGCGATCAAATAACCCAGGCCACGTAACACGCGGGCGATATATTCAGCAAGCCCTAAGTAAGTGTTAATTTTTTAACCACTTAAAATTTTTAACAATTCAATATATTTGTGTTTATTTGCAGCGGATGAGGTTTGACAACAATGGCGCTAGTCGGACATCTGAGCGCGACCCCCGACTAGCAAAACCTTCAGTTTTCACATCAATCCCTAGAACTGGCAACTGTGGACTCTAGAAAGAGTTATTCCGGCTGACGTTCCAGAGTCGCCTCCATTGTACTCGTCAAGTAATGACCAGACATGATGCCGCTAGATTGGTAGTAGCGGTTGTCATCAACCCGGTGAAGGGTATCAAAACCCGTCCGCCGCTGGCGTTCGTCTCCCAATACCCAGTAACGCTGGACGATCGACTGGGGAGCAATCCAACCTTCGCCCTCGACGCGGGCGAGTTCGCTGTGTTGGAGTACAAAAGTATACTGCCGTTCATCGCTGTTGAGGTGTCCTCGGTACTGCAAAATAATCTCTTCGCGATCGCCTCCAGGAAATACGAGCTTTGTCACCATACTGAACCAATCTGTTCGGTTCCAGCTCACTAAAGTTTTGCCCTTAACCGTAATTGGCACGCCATTGCGCTCAATCCAGCTTCCTTCGAGCGTCCATTGGCCAGATTCCATTAAAAACGTGTGAGCCACAGTGCTGTTCCTATGCTTTTCCTGCTGGCTACAATGCTGGTGCAACAACGCACAGCCGTTGTCCCTCAGACTCTATGCTATCACGCCCAACTGTGCCAACAAGAGTTAATTTCTCCTAAAAGTACCGATGTCCGGGCACCAGTAACTTGAGGCAGATTGCCGGGAATGCCCCGAACCCGCCATGCGGCTAAAACCGCGAAAGCGATCGCCTCTTTAAAATCTACATTCAAGCCTGCCTCAGAAGTAGTCAACACTTGCACTGGATGCAATTGAGATTGCAATCGGCGTTTTAAGTAGAGGTTGTGGCTGCCGCCCCCGCATAGTAAAACTCGATCGGGCATAGCCGGTAAAAAAGTTTGGTAACTGTGAACGATCGAGACAACAGTCAGTTCTGTCAGAGTGGCCAGCACGTCAGCAGGACTGAGGTTGTAACCTTGGGCCTCGACCAAACACCTGTCAAAATAGTCTACACCAAATAGCTCTCGCCCCGTTGATTTCGGCGGTGCTTGGCGGAAGAAGTCTGATGCGAGCCACTCCTCAACTAAAGCTTGACAGGGAGTGCCCGATGCCGCCCAAGCTCCACCTTCGTCGATCGTCTTAGTTCCGCCTGAGAAGTGCTGTACTGCCAAATCTAACAGGGAATTCGCCGGGCCTGTATCCCAGCCCGATATGCCATCCCCAAAACTGAAAATCTCAGACTCGTCATTGTTTCCCCCTTTTCCTCTGGCCGGAAGATAGGTAACATTGCCAATCCCCCCCAGATTTTGGATGCAGAGGCTGATGTTGGGTTCCGCCAGCAGGCAGGCATCAACTATTGACACTAAGGGTGCTCCTTGACCCCCTGCAGCAATGTCTGCCGATCGAAAGTTACTGACAGTAGTAATTCCTGTCAATTCCGCAATTAGCGCGCCCCGCCCGAGTTGCAAGCTGTAACCCATTAACCCACCGGCGCTGTCTTTCTGGGCTTTCCCAGCAGGTCGGTGGTAGACGGTTTGACCGTGAGAGCCGATTAATTCGGCTTTATCATATTCTGCTTGAATTGTCAATGCCGCCGTCGCAAATTCTTGGGCGATGGCATCATCTAATTCTGCTAGTTCAGCCATTGACAAAGCTGAGCCACTGCAAACCGAGAGAATTTGCGATCGCAAATTAGCAGGATAAGGGAAAGTCTTGCCGGCCACCAATTGCACTTTCAAGTCTGTTTGAGAACCGACCACATCCACCAAAGCAGCATCAATGCCATCCACCGACGTGCCGCTGATCAAACCGATAACGCGGGTCATTCTATTTTAGATTTTAGATTTTAGGTTTTAGATTGTTCAATTGTTCAATTTTTCGATTTTTCGATTTTAGATGGTCGGGTGCGATCGGGCAATCGAATATTATTTGAGGTCGATCGTTACGATCACCACAGTAATATTATCGCGTCCACCTTTATCCTTAGCAGCTTGAATTAAAGCATTTGCGGCGCCCTCGCAGGCGCGAATCGACTTCAGAGGCGAAGCTATCAAAGGATCGGAAAGTTCTTCAGTCAAGCCATCGCTGCAGAGCAGCAAGCGATCCCCAGGCTGCACGTCCACCGGCAAAATATCTATCTCCCGCAAATCATCGCGGCCTAAACACTGGGACAAAACGTGACGCCAAGGATGAGTGCGAGCTTGGTCAGGAGTTAGGGCCTTTCTTTTCACAGCCTGAGCCACCCAAGTCTGGTCTTCAGTAATCTGTTCCAAGCGAGAGCCGTGCAGTCGGTACAAGCGAGAGTCCCCGATATTAGCGCACCAGGGTCGGCCCTCATCCCTAAACATGAGAACCACAGCCGTAGTCCCCATATCAGCACGCTCCGGGTGGTCGAGCTGATCCGTCAAAATTGCTTGATTGGCAATTAAAAAAGCCTTTTCCAACAACAGCGGAGAATCCTCTGGCCCTTCCCAATGTTCGAGCAAATAAGATTGAATCGCCTGAGTCGCAATCCGGCTGGCTTCTTGACCTCCGGCGTGTCCTCCCATTCCGTCGGCCACTATGAAAAATCGCCCGTCAGAGTCTATGTAGTACGAATCCTGATTTACGGAACGAACTAGCCCTGTGTCTGTCTTACCTGCGAAAGAGCGTTTCATAGATTGGGTGATTGGACTCATCGAACTTAAAAGCTTGATTTAATGGGGTGCAATTTTTTATTCCAAAACTTAAATCCCGAACGGACTTGAAATTCTGCAGCCCGCGATCGCGAGTTTTGGAAAAATTGCAGTTCCTTGACCTCATATTGTAGATCGATATGATGGTAATCCCGTCTTAAAATTTCGGTAAACCCAGTAAATTAAGCAGCACCTGCAAAAAAAACAGGATTTATACCCAAAATCAGAGGTTTATCTGGCGAAAAACTTAGGCAGCAACCGGGTTTTTAGCCTCAAAGCGCGTAAGTGTTGTAAATTTTAGCAATTTGTGGTATTGCAGCCAAAACTTAACATTCGAGGTCAAATTTTGGCTGGCGAGAAATCTCAAACCTGAAATTTCAAATCCCAAATTGCCCCATTATGACATCCTGTCTAAGCGATCGATCCGCTTGAACAAACGCAGCATAGCAAACCCTGCACCCGCCGCCAGCACGGCAACAGCGACAGCCGGCCAGACTTGATTGCTGACAAACAAAATTGTCGCCGACAAAGTAAAAGCACTCATCAGCAAAGCATAATTCGTGCCCATTTGAGCACTGCTCATGCGGCGCAGCAAGCGCTCTGTTTCGGCAGAACGGACGCGAATCCGCAAATCTCCCTGTTCGAGTTTATCAATAGTCTCCTCAATCCGGCGGGGCAAACCCAAAGCACTCGAACTCACCTGAGCCGCCTGACGGCCGATTTCGTTAAAAATGCTGCTACTGGTATCATGGCCATTTCCATTAGTCATAAGCTGCATGGCAAAAGGTTGTGCCACCTCCATAAAGTTGAACTCGGGATCTAAACCTCGGCCCACCCCTTCGATGGTGGAAAAAGCTCGCATTACAAAAGTAAAAGTAGCTGGGAAGCGAAAAGGTTGGTTGTAGGCAATATCGTAAAGGTCGTCGGTAATCGCGCTCACAGACTGATTTTCAAAAGGCTTGTCCATGAAGTTATCCAGCATATACTGGATGCTGCGGCGCACCGGACTCATATCACCCGTAGGCACCAACGCTCCCAAATTGATCAGAGAATCCATAATCCGCTGTCCATCCTTGGAAGCAATGCCGTAGAGCGTCTCCATCAGTCCTTCGCGGACGTTCGACTGGATTTGCCCCATCATGCCAAAATCGTAGAAAATCAGACAACCGTCAGCACTAACAGCGATGTTGCCGGGGTGTGGGTCAGCGTGGAAAAAGCCGTCGTTGAGCAACTGGCGCAAATAAGCTTTTGCGCCCAACTGAGCGATTAATTTACGATCGATACCGGCCGCTTCCAAAGCTTCGTAGTGGCTGATTTTAATCCCTGGCAGGTATTCCAAAGTCAGCACTCGCGGAGCCGCGTACCGCCAATAAACCCTTGGCACCCGCACCCAGTCACAGTTGCTAAAATTGCGACGAAAAGTATCAGCATTCCGGCCTTCATGGAGATAGTCAATTTCCAGCCACAGAATGCGACAGCATTCCTCATAAATCCCCATCCAATCTCGACCGCGGCCCCATTTAGGATGGTTTTGAAAGTAGCGGGCAATTCCTTTAAGAATTTGCAAATCGATCTCGAACAGTTTCCGCAGTCCCGGTCGCTGCACCTTGACCACCACTTCCGGGCCCGAATGCAGTTGAGCTTTGTGTACCTGACCCAGACTTGCAGCGGCCAAAGGCACCGGGTCAAAGCTGCGGTAGAGTTCTTGAACTGTCTTGCCTAAATCTTGCTCGACAATTACTTCTAACTGCTCGTAGCTGAAAGCAGGGACTTTATCTTGCAGCTTAGAAAGTTCCTCCACAAACTCTGCTGGGAACAAGTCGGCGCGGGTGGAAAATAACTGCCCAACTTTAATGAAAGTTGGCCCCAAATCCAAGAGTGTTTCTCGAACCCAGATAGCTTGAAAGCGGCGTCTGGCAACTTTCTTTTCTTCAGTCACGCCTCCCCAGTAGCTCCAATTTTTGCTGTCGAGCCAGAGGGAAGCCAGCCAGAGCAAGACAAAGGCCCAAATGTCGAAGAAGCGCCGCTTCCGGGAATATTTTTCGCGATTCCAGCGATAAGCTTTACTTTTGTAGGATTTACTAGCAGTTTTTGGCTCATCGGCTTCGCCAGTGTGCTTGGGGGAGCGCTGGCGATTAACAGAGTTATCAAGGAGAGCAGACACTTGGGTTCCCAAATTGCTTATTTTATGTTGTTGCTTTGATTGAAAGTAGGAGCGCAGGAGCGCAAAGCAATGCGCTCACGTAGTAAATAATAGTTGTGGTCGAATCGAGCGCTAGGGCAAACTGCTGCGGTAACGCTGCAATTCCGATCGCACCAGAGCCACTTCGGCGCGCAGCTCGTCAATCGTCGCTTGCAACTCTGCAGGATGGATGTCTTGAATAGTGGTGGTGCTTGCAGTGCCAGTTCTGGTCTGCATCGCCTCATCCGAAGCACGATTGGCCCGTTCCACAACTCGATCTGTGAACTGCCGCAGGCGTTCTCTTTGTTCTGCGTCAAATTTGCCGAGTTCAGAGAAAGCGTTGGTTGCTGCGCTTTCTAATTGCTCGTACAGTGCTTCGGCAAGTGCTCTGCCTACAAAAAAAGCATGAACTGGGGGTTTACTCATAAAAAATCTCTGTGCGCTTCCGCAACAAATTATAACTTGCTTGTCCCCAATGATGCTTGCTCCCAAAGGAAGGAAGTTTGGGGGAATTGACAATCCCACCCCATTGTCGGGGATGGGATTGTTGAGAGTTAGAACAGTCTAACGCGCCACAGCTTAGCCCAAAAGCCTCGCTGACACTGGCTCAAATTCGAGGTTGGGGTTGCTTTGTACCAAAATGTTTGCAGCGAGGGCAGTATTGATACGCGACATCACACCACCTCAGCGCCGCGCACATATTCTAACATAATTTAAATCAAAATAGAACATAGTCCTGCATTTTTTTGCGGGCATTTGGATTGCAGAGGGAATAGGAAATATTCGATAAACTCAGACGGCGACTGTTGGGATTTTCAGATTCGACGGAAGTTTTTGGAAGATAGTCGTTGGCTAGGTAGGGCCTTATTATCTCAACTACTGAGCGGATATTTCCTGACTCATAAAACCAAGTATTTGTCCGCACTTTTAACCAACAAAAACCATACTAATTTGTCGCAGGTTCGGGAAAAGGCATCGTGGGATCTGCCACAGGGGGTGGTGAATTAGGTGCGATCGAACTATCTGAATTGTTGTCACTGCTGCTTGGTATCGCAGGCTCAGGCGATCGCTCGATCGGCGAGGCTATTACTGGCGACGGGGATTCCGACGGCGGCAAGGTTTCAGCGCTAGCACTCTCAGGGGCAGGCGGGGCGGGTGCGGCGGGCGGTTCTGGCGGCAGGGGCGCAACTTCAGGTACTGGTGCGGCTTCTGGTTGGGGATATGGCTTGATTTCGGTTTGAGGCTCTGGAATGGGAGACTCAGAAGGCTCCTCTGCGGGATCGGGCGTCGGCGATGGCTCAGGTTCCGCTTCGGGATCTGGAGCGCCAGTTTCCTGGCTTGGGGACTCAGAAGGTTCGGCGCTAGTTTCTGAGGGTTCGTCGATCTGTTCGGGAATGTTGCTGCTGTCTAAGGGGGGTTTGGGACGCTTGTTGAGTTCGATGGGGTAGAGAGGGGTGCTTTCGACAGACGGCTGTCCGAACATCGGCTCTGACAAATCGCGGGATTTGAGCAAATCTTCGAGAGATGGGAAGGATTCAATTTTGGGACTATTACTGAGACTGGTGCTGTTGTAGTGCGATGCTAGGTCAAAACCCATCCAGCCTGCAATTGCAGCCGTTACGACAAATGCCACAAAAGTCAACTGTGGCGGGGGAGGTGCGGGCAATCTTAGGCTTTGCTTGCCTTTTCTTTTTACTGATACTCGCTCTGTTTCTTGCAGCATGGTGAGCCAATTTTCCACTGTCTGAGGGCGGTTGTGGGGGTCGATTTCGAGTCCCTGAAGGATGGCTCGCTCGATTCTTGGGCTGAGGTTGGGCTGAAATTGCCGTAACTCAGTCAAGGGGATGCGATCGCGCAGGGGTGCTGCTACGGGGGCCACGCCGGAGAGTAAGTAGTAGAGGGTGGCTGCGATCGCGTAGATGTCAGTGGCCGGTGTACATTTACCGTCATAGAGGTATTGTTCGATCGGCGCGTATCCGGGGGAGAGCAAGTTAGTGTGGGTTTGTTTGGTGCCGGCGGTAAAGCCACGGGGAATTCCGAAATCTATTAACATTACTACGTGAGAATCAGCTCGCCGGATAATATTTTCTGGCTTGATATCTCCGTGCAGCAATCCGCTGTGATGAACTGTACTTACGGCTGAGGCTATTTGCCGAATATAGTGCACGGCCTGGGCTTCTGGCAGCGGCTGATCGGTTTCGACTATTTGGGCGAGAGTTTGGCCCGGAATGTAGTCCATTGCAATAAAAGACTGTCCGGCTTCTTCAAAAAAGTCGATTACCCTGACTATGTTGGAATGCTGACACCGCGACAGGCGTTGGGCTTCGGCAATAAACTGCTGCTGAAATTGGGCAGATTCTGGGTGTTGGCGCAGACTTTCGTTGAGGGTTTTGAGTACGACGGTTTGGTTTAAATGGGTGTGGATAGCTCGGTAAGTGATGCCGAACCCTCCTATCCCTAAAGTCGCGTTAATTGTGTATTTGCCCTGTTGCAGGACTGTTGCTGGCGCTAAGTTCATCTTCAGTTGATGCCGTTTCCCAAACTATGCTACCGCCTTTGGGTTATTTCGCAGAGTTAGGGGTGAGGTTTGATCGATCGGCTCCCTAGTTTGAGCTTTAGCTCTGCTATATCTTTAATCTTGGCATCCCCACGTCATTTTATCTGTAGTAGGTATTGTGAAACTTAACGCTCCGGCTTTCCAATAATAAAAATCCCGCTCTTGTGGAACGGGAAAGCCATCAGGGTGCATCTATAATATCTGACTCTAACTTATGGGGGGTACAACCCCTCATTACTTTAACAAGTCTTTAAAATTAGCCGATTTTTGTAAAAATTTAGGTTTTAGGTTGACTTATGAGCAATCTTATGATTTATCAGATTGCTGCGTGGCGATCTTGAGCTTGGAGAATTGACAGCAATTCTTGCACTCTGGCTGCGATCACTTCAGTTGAGGCGAACTGGTACATTCCGATGGCGAATACGATCTGGATTTATAGTACGTCGTTTTCCCATGTTGCTCGCAGAGTCAGACCTTACAGACCAGATTACCTTTTTGGCTCAGATCAAGTTCAGGCGAGCGGCATAAAATGAGAAAGAGGCATTGTATCGGGCTTAATCTTGAGACGGTCAATGGCTCAAACCTTGTAAATAAAAAGGCTGTAAGCATTCTCCAGGCATTGGTAGCCCAGAGCAATCAATGCTTAAATCGGTGTTCGCGTTACACACCAAGGCCTGTAGGCAAGCTCAAGTTCCCCCCTTTGGGGAACTTGAGCTTAGGTTGTCACAAATGGGGTCTTGCTGGTAACGAGAAGCGATCGATTAGCAATTAGCAGCAATTAGTAATTACTTATTCTTTGGTTTGAAAATGTCTGTTAAACAATCACATTACGAGACTTTACTAGCAGAGTACAGCGAATCTTCGGCCGCGATCGCCCTGCTGAAAAAATATCGGGTTTACATGGAAATGATTCCGAGTATCCGCCGCGCCCATGAGAGTTTAATCACAATTCCTTTGCCCATTGCGCGCTTGCGAGACGGGGTTTCTTATGCCGGAAGCAGCGGCACTAGCATATCGCCCGGACAGGCAGTTTGTTTGCCCTGCGATTTGGCGATTTTGATGTGCGATCCTGAATGGAAAGTTAAAATTGGAGTGGAAATTTTGATTTTCATTCATCGTCCGGGCGAAGAGTTTTCTGAGTTGCTTGGCCGCTGGCGGCAGTCTCAGGTTTGGCTGGACAAAGGTTACGAATGGGTGATGCCATACCGCTACAGGCATATTTACAGTGATGAAGCTGAAGCGGTTCATCCGCTATTTGTTTTGTTTGAGGAAACGCCGGAACTGATTCAACGGGGTTTGATGGCGGCTGGTTTACCGTTTGTAGTGGAAAGTTTCGACTCTGGGAGTGAGGAGGTAGAGGAGGAAGAGTTGCTGGGTAGCGGGGAACTGGGAACTATTGGTGAAGAAAGTTTGGATTTGTAGGGTGGGTGCGATCGCATATAGCCATCGTATTGCTTGAAGTGTAAATTTTTTTCGACGAACTGTAGAGGGCGCTCTTGGCGCAGAGAAAGAGAAAAATCTTGATGTTGGCGAATTCTGAATCGGGTTGTTATATGCAGATATTCAAAAATATTTTGGGTGTGAAAAGGAATGTTTATGCTCCCCCCCACATTCATGGAGGAAATCTAAAATCTAAAATCAAAAATCTACAATCGAATGACCCCTCTAGCTGGGGCGAAAACGTTGGCTTTCATGCTGGTTGCGTCACCTAATGTAAATGTGTGGGTTTAGATTTTGCCATCCAGCATGATATCATCAGGCTGCTTTATTTGGTTTGTTAATTTAGATGGGTTGTTAATATAGAATTTACTAAATGAACCGCAGAGAACGCAGAGACCACAGAGGGGAGAGAAAGAGCAAATTAGAATTTATTGATATGAGTAAAATTTCCTATTAAACCGGAGCTATTGAAATGAGATTGTTAAAAGCTTGGCGTTTAGTTTTATTAAGTATAGTTTTTGGGATGGCTGTAATTTTATCAAATTGTGGCACGTCCTCAAACACGGTTAGCAATAATTATCCAACTGGGCCAACTCCTGCTGCGGTTCCGGCTGGGGCTTTAGTTTACGGTGCGGGTGGGCCGCCGGTCAATCTGGAACCGGGAAATATTACTGATGGCAATTCGGTGATTGTTATCGACCAAATTTACAATCGCTTGACTGATTTCAAACCGGGAACTGTGGAACTTGAGCCGAGTCTCGCTACTGAATGGTCAAGTTCTAAAGATGGCAAAACTTGGACTTTTAAGTTGCGTTCCGGGGTAAAGTTTCACGACGGTACGGATTTTGACGCGGAAGCTGTTAAGTTTAATGTGGATCGCTGGTGGGATGCCAAAAATCCTAACGGTTTTCGAGAATCTGGAAAAACTTATCCAATTTGGAAGAATTTTTTTGGTGGTTTCAAGGGAGATAAAAATTCCTTGGTAAAAGATGTGGCAGTTGTTGATAAGTCTACGATTAAGTTTGTTTTAAATCAACCTTTTGCTGCTTTTCCCTCGGCGATTGGGTCGGGTTATTTCGGGATGGCGAGTCCGGCGGCGGTGAAAAAAGCGGGTGCTAAATACGGCACTCCGGGGTCGCTGGCGGTGGGTACGGGGCCTTTTATGTTTCAGGAATGGCGATCGGGCGATCGCATTGTTTTGGAGAAAAATCCGAATTATTGGAAAACTGGCACGCCAAAAGTCAATCAATTGGTAATTCGTTTTGTTGACGATCCGGCGGCGAGACTGGCTCAATTGAGAGCGGGTCAACTTGATTTTAGTGTGGATTTAACGCCGGATCAATTGAAAGAGGTTCAAGCAGATGCTAATTTAGAAACTGTTGTGCGACCTTCTTTTAACGTCGGTTATTTAGCGTTAAATCCGAGTTACGAACCTTTGTCAAAACCAGAAGTCAGGCGAGCGATCGCCCAAACAATTAACAAGCCAGCAATAGTCCAAGCTTTCTGGGGAGAACTCGGAAAACATGATTCGCAATTTATCCCGCCTGCGCTGAATTGGGCGGCGTCCGATCGAGTTAAAGATTATCAATTTAACCCGCAGCAAGCTAAAGCAATGCTGGCGAAAGCCGGTTATCCGAACGGTTTTGATTTAGATTTGTGGTATATGCCCGTCAGCCGTCCGTATTTTCCCACGCCGAAGCCGATTGCTGAGGCTTTGGCGGCGGATTTGAGCGCGATCGGCATTCGGGTAAAATTGCTGACAAAGGATTGGTCTGCTTATTTAGCCGATCGCCTCAAACCACCAGGCTTTCAAGCTTTTATGATGGGTTGGACTGGAGATTATGGCGATCCAGACAATTTTTATTATCCTCACTTCGGGCCGGGTTCGACGGCGGATTTGGGAAATTGGAAAAATCCGAAAGTTCTGGAACTTTTGGATCGGGGGAGGGCGAGTGGGGATAAAGCAGCTAGGGCGAAAATTTATGCGGAAGTTAGCGAGATTTTGCATGGGGAAGCTGTGCGTTTGCCGATCGTACATTCGCAGCCACTTTTAGGGAAACGCAAGAATATTCAAGGTTGGGTTCCGAGTCCTTTGGGGTCTGAGTCTTTTGAGGAAGTGAGCAAAAATTGAGAGTTTAGATCGAGAAACCTCTCCTCGGTTATCATACTTTACATGAATTTACCTTAACAAACGGTATGGAGAGCAACCAGCAACCTGCAAATCATCGGCCACAAATTATTTTGATTACCGGGAACATGGCTGCCGGAAAGTCAAGTGTGGCCCAATCCCTTGCCGAACGGTTGCCCAAAAGTGTCCACCTTCGCGGCGATATCTTTCGTCGCATGATTGTCAATGGACAGGCGGAAATGGCGTTAAATTTGTCAGCAGAGGCATATCAGCAGCTTCAACTGCGGTATCACCTGGCAGCAATGGCAGCGCGACACTATCTCCAGGCTGGTTTTACGGTCGTTTATCAAGACATCATCATTGGTTCGGCACTGGCTGAGGTACTTGCCACTTTCCACGATGTGCCGTTGTCCGCGATCGTTCTGTGTCCGAATGCAGAAGTTGTAGCTGCACGGGATGCAGCAAGAACGAAAACCGGATATGCCAACGAAACAATGGTTTATGCCTTCGATCGCATTCTCCGTACCGAAACTCCTCGCCTTGGCTACTGGCTGGATTCAACCAATCTAACGGTAGAAGAAACGGTCGATCAGATTTTGGCAAATTTGCAAGGTGAATGAGATCAACTGATGTTTCAATATATTGTTAAACGTTTGCTGGGACTCTTGCCAGTCCTTTTCGGAATCACTCTGCTAGTATTTATATTTTTGCATTTGATACCGGGAGACCCAGCTACAGTGCTTTTGGGAGAACGTGGAACTCCCGAACAAGTGGAAATTTTGAGAGCAAGGTTGGGTCTGAATCAGCCTTTGCCTTTGCAATATTTTGCTTTTTTATGGAGTTTGATCTGCTTCGATTTGGGAAATAGTATTATTAGCGGTATTCCCATAATTGATGAAATTACAAGTCGCTGGCCTGCTACTTTTGAACTGTCTGTGGTGGCGATGTTGGTGGCACTGGTTATCGGAATTCCGGCGGGAATTGTGGCGGCGGTTCGGAAAAATAGCTGGCTGGACAATCTCGCGATGAGCGGTTCGTTAATTGGCGTATCTTTGCCGGTGTATTGGTTGGGATTGATTTTGATTTATTTGTTTGCTGTTTATCTGAAATGGCTGCCTCCTAGCGGGCGCATTAGTGTAGATTTGGGGTTTGGTTTTAAGTCGATTACGGGTATTTATGTTTTGGATGCGTTGCTGAGATGGGATGTGGCGGCTTTGCGGGATGCGATCGCCCATTTAATCCTTCCAGCTTTGACTTTAGGAACTATTCCTCTGGCTATTATAGCTCGCATCACTCGTTCTGCGATGCTGGAAGTGCTTTCTCAAGATTACATCCGCACTGCGAGGGCTAAGGGCTTGCCGGAATATTGGGTGATTTTGAAACACGCTTTGAAAAATGCGTTTTTGCCGATCGTCACAACTATCGGTTTGCAGTTCGGCACTCTTTTAGGCGGCGCTATTCTGACTGAAACGATTTTCTCGTGGCCGGGAATTGGTTCTTGGATTTATAGCGGTATTCTCACGCGGGATTACCCCATTGTCCAAGGAGGAGTTATTTTTGTGGCTGTAACTTTTGTACTGATTAATCTGGCGGTTGATATTTCCTATGCTTTTTTCGATCCGAGAATTCAGTACCGTTAATGAAAAGGAAATCAGACACGAAATGCTTGTTTAACATCCGGTCGCAGCAAGTAGTAAATGCTCGCCACTGCAAAACCCAGAGTTAAAAAATTGACTGCTGTACCGCCGCTGCCCAACATTTTGGCAATTTGCGCGAGGGTGGCGATGATGTGGACAATTAACGTTCCCGTCCAAGCCCAATTTTTGAGGTGAAACAAACCCCAAGTTAAGAGTAAAGAGAGGAGGCCTAAAATAAAACTAATTCCAGCAAAAATGGCAATGAAGCCGCCGATTACAGTGCCAACTTTTGCCCCGCCGACAGCCGCACCGATACCGCCAAAAATGCCAGCAAAAAGTAAGATGAACAAGCCGTCAAGGAGGCTGAATACGCCGCTAATTAGCTGCAAGATTGCCAGAACTGTAACGCTTTGAGGACGATTCATTGTTTTTATTTCCCATTTTTAACGGATTTGAAAAATATTTTAACCTGTTGTGGGCACAGGGTGGATATGTATTCAGGACTTACGCACCGCTACCCGTGAAACCGGGTTTATGAGAATTAAGTGTGTCCATACTGTGTCGTTACGAGCGATTCACTGACCGATCGCGCTGCGATCGCTAACACGAGTCCGCAATGACCTACTGTAGTCGATCGCCCGCTGCCCGATCCGCCTTTTTTGCTGCTGAGGAGCGCGCTTCTCAGCAGCAAAAATGATATTATTTATTAAAATATATTTTTATTTGCCAGCATCCAGGAGCGATTTTGTTTAGATCCACCTCTTTTGGCTGAAAAAACTTAACATTTTGTAATAACTTGCAAAGATTAGCTATAATTGTTTACAGGTGCTGGTTGGGGAACTTTTTATAAATCACCCGATCGGATGAGTCTGAAAGACGATGCCAAGCATCAGCAAAAATTTTACCTTTAAGGTAATCCTGAGATTAAATTAGGTGAGTCGGTATGATCGTTAGCCCTAAAAAGGAAACTGCTCAGGTCAAGGTGGAAGATACTCAGACTGTAGACACCAAGGCCGCAGAGACTAAAATTGCAGATAACAAAACCGCCCAAAAGCAGTCTCCGAAGAAACCCGCGCGCAAACCGCAGCGGTGGGCGATTGGGTTGGTTGCAGCCGGGTTGCTAGCTGTACCGACCACCATATATATAGCAAAAAGTCGATCGCAGCCGAAAGTAGATGCGATCGCCACTATGACAGTGCCGGTGGAAGCGCAAAACCTCACGGTGCGGATCACATCCAGCGGGACGGTGCAGCCCGTACAGCGCGTGAATCTCAGCCCTAAAGGCTCCGGCAGGATCGCAGAATTGTTTGTCGAACAGGGCGATAAAGTTGAAGCAGGACAAATCGTGGCCCGCATGGAAAGCCGCGATGTAGAAGCTCAACTAGCTCAAGCTAAAGCCCGCGAAGCCAGCGCGCGAGCAAAACTCGCCAAAATTGAAGCCGGGAATAGATCGGAAGACATCGCCAGCGCCCGAGCGCGCTTAGATCAAGCCGAAGCCAGTCTGGCGCAAGCCCAAGCCGGCAGCCGCGTTGAAGAAGTTGCAGGAGCCAGAGCCCGCTTGCAGCAAACTCAAGCTGGCTTACAGCGACTGCGAGCCGGCAGCCGCGT
Organism: Microcoleus sp. S36b_A4; assembly: GCF_036700645.1. Taxonomy (NCBI): domain Bacteria; kingdom Bacillati; phylum Cyanobacteriota; class Cyanophyceae; order Oscillatoriales; family Microcoleaceae; genus Microcoleus; species Microcoleus sp. S36b_A4. The sequence goes on from NZ_JAUBPI010000102.1 coordinate 14,395, forward strand.
TGAAGAAGTCAGCCAAGGGCGAGCTCGTTTAGCCCAAGCTCAAGCTCGTTTAGCAGACGCTCAAACTGGTAGTGTCAAACAAGAAATTGCCCAAGCACAAACGCAAATTGACTCGAGTAAAGCCCAAGCCGAACTAACAGCTCAACGGGTGGAACGCAACCGACCTTTAGTTGAAGAAGGTGCTCTTGCTAAAGATAAACTTGATGAATTAATTAAAGAAAATCGTACAGCCCAAGCTAAATTAATAGAATCTCAAAAACGCCTGCAACAACTGCAAGAAAGTCGGGAGTCCCAAATTCAGCAACTGCAAGCTGCTGTGCAAGTCGAGCAGCAAGCATTGAACCAATTGCAAAACGGCACGCGATCGGAAGAAATTGCCAGAGCTGAAGCAGAAGTTGCCGAAGCTAGAAGCAAATTAGCGCAGCTAGAAAACGGCAACCGTCCAGAAGAAATCGCCAAAGCCGAAGCAGCAGTTGCTGAAGCCAAAAGTCAATTGAACGCACAAGAAAACGGTTCTCGCCCCGAAGAAATAGCTCAAGCTAAAGCTGAATTAGAGGAAGCTCAAGCTCAAGTTCGCTTTCAAGAAGTGCAGTTAGAAGATACGAAAGTTCGCGCTCCTTTTGCGGGAATTATTACCCAAAGATACGCCATCCAAGGAGCTTTTGTAACTCCGGCAACTTCGGCCTCGGAAGCTACTTCGGCAACTTCGACATCGATTGTCGCTTTAGCTAGAGATGTGGAAGTTTTGGCGAAAGTCCCGGAGGCTGATATCAGTCAAATTAAACCGGGGCAAGAAGTTGAAATAGTCGCCGATGCTTATCCAGATAAAGTGTTTAAAGGTCGCGTTAAGTTAATTGCACCTGAAGCAGTTAAGGAACGGGATGTGACGCTATTTCAAGTGCGAGTTGCCATTGATACGGGCAAAGACTCGCTGCAATCGGGGATGAATGTAGATTTGAGATTTGTCGGTCAAAAGCTGAGCAATGCTTTAGTTGTGCCGACGGTAGCAATTGTGACTAATAAAGGTCAAACGGGTGTGCTAGTTCCCGATGAGAAACAGCAGCCGAAGTTTAAGCCTGTTACGGTTGGCTCGACTATTGGTAACAAGATTCAGATTTTAGAGGGTGCAAAAGCGGGCGATCGCGTTTTTACCGAACTTCCTCAAGGTAAAAAATTAGAGGATATTATCAAGAATCAGAAATAGGGCATAGGGCATAGGGCATGGGGCATGGGGCATGGGGCATGGGGCATAGGGCATGGGGCCTTATTTATCTCGATCGCTCTACGGTGTTTTCCCACCCGGAGATCCCCCCTAACCCCACTTAACAAGGGGGGGACAAGAGCAGTCGAAGTCCCTCTTAATAAGGGGGATTTAGGGGGATATAGACTCGGCTACAAGCGAGTTTATTATGGGTTTAAATATTAAGTTGACACCAATAATCCCAATCCCAAATCCCAAATCTAAAATCTAAAATCTAAAATCGAATAATCCAATCCCAAATCCCAAATCTAAAATCTAAAATCGAATAATCCCAATTCCCAAATCTAAAATCTAAAATCCAAAATCTAAAATCGAATTATGGATATTGTTGAAAGCGTCAAAATGGCCGTCACAACTTTGATGGCAAACAAGCTTCGCAGCACCTTGACGATGTTAGGAATTATCATAGGCAATGCTTCTGTCATTTCGATGATCGGTATCGGAGAAGGAGCTCAAACATTTATCGAAGGACAGGTTAACTCTCTGGGTTCAAACTTGCTATTTATTATTCCCGGAAGTCCTGAAGCGCAAAGCCGCCCGGTGATTCCACCTCAGACTTTAGTAGTGGAGGATGCAGAGGCGATCGCATCTCAAGTTCCTTCTGTCCAAGAAGTCGCACCAACTCTCAATGACAGTCAACTCGTTACCTACCGCAACAAAAATGTCTCATCTTCGATTGTCGGAACTACCCCAGAATTTTTGACAGTCAGAAGCTTTGATGTTGGTCAAGGTCGATTTTTAAACAAATTAGATTTAGAAAGACAAGAAAATGTGGTTGCTTTAGGATCGGAAGCTGCCGAACAATTATTTGGTAATACACCGCCAATTGGTCAATACATTCGCATCAAAAACTCGACTTTTCAAGTGATTGGAGTCATGCAGGCGAAAGGCTCAAGTTTTGGCGACAATCAAGATATGAATGTTTATTTGCCTCTGACAACAATGGCAAATAGAATTGTTGGTCGCTCGTCTCCCTACGGTACAAAAGTAACATTTATTTCGGTTGCTATCAAAGATGAAACTATGATGCAAGCAGCCCAATTTCAAATAGAAAACCTGCTCAGGTTGCGGCACAAAATTACTAAAGAGGATGATTTTACTGTCCGAAATCAGAAAGATTTAATGAATACTTTGGGCAGTATTACTGGTGCTTTGACGTTGATGTTGGCTTTCGTGGCGGCAATTTCGCTGTTTGTTGGTGGCATCGGGATTATGAATATCATGCTGGTTTCTGTTACGGAACGTACCAAAGAAATTGGATTGAGAAAGGCGATCGGAGCTTCTCAGCAAGATATCCTAATTCAGTTTATGATCGAGTCTGTGATTTTGTCAGCGGCAGGCGGTGCGATCGGCACTGCATTCGGTATCGGCGGCGTGCTTGTAGTAGCTGCTTTTACTCCCCTGCAAGCTAGTGTTTCCCCAATGGCGATCGCCCTGGCAGTAGGTGTTTCCGGCAGCATCGGCTTATTTTTCGGCATCGTACCTGCAAAACAAGCTGCTAAATTAGACCCGATTGTGGCATTGAGAAGTGCTTAATTAGTTTGTTGACTGTTGACTGTTCACGGTTGACTATTCACGGTTATAACAATAACTAATAACTCCTATAGCAATCCTAAATCATTTGTGAATTTCTTACTCCCTCCCCTTAGTAAGGGGAGGGTTGGGGTGGGGTGAAAAATTTACGACTCATTTAGGATTCCTATAACTCATAATTAATAACTAATAACTCGTAACAAAGTATGAATTTTATTGAAAGCGTCAAAATGGCAGGTCAAACACTGCTAGCAAACAAAACTCGCAGCAGTTTAACCATGATTGGCATGATTGTCGGCAACGCCTCAGTAATTGCCATGATTGGAATAGGAGAAGGAGCTCAAAAATTTGTAGCAGGACAAGTTCAATCCCTGGGTACAAACGTATTAATCGTGAGGCCTGGAGTTCCCAACGCTAGGCGAAGTACCATCTCAAGTGCGCCTCAAACTCTCGTACTGCCAGACGCAAAGGCGATCGCAACTCAAGTCCCATCCGTTCAAGGCGTGTCAGCAGAACTTAACAGTTCCGAAATAGTTCGCTACAGCAACAAAAATGTTTCGTCTCTAATTTTTGGCACGATTCCCGAATTTCTAGAAGTCAGAAGCTTTGAAATGGCCAAAGGGCGGTTTTTGAGCGAACTAGATGTTAAGCAAAGTAACCAAGTTGTGGTTCTCGGTTCAGAATTAGCAGAGAAACTTTTTGGCAATACAAATCCCTTGGGCGAACAGGTGCGTATCCAAAATGTCAGCGTCAAAGTAATTGGAGTATTGGCGCCCAAAGGCACATCTTTTGGTACGAATTTTGATAATTCCGCCGCTGTGCCGATCACCACAATGGCCAATCGCATAGTCGGGCGCAAATCTCCCTATGGTTTAGCTGTCACGTCGATATTTATTTCGATTAAAGATGAATTGCAAATGGACGCGGCGCAATTTCAGGTGGAAAACTTGCTGAGATTGCGGCACAAAATTACTACCGAAGATGACTTTACTGTCAGAAATCAGAAAGATTTAATGGCAAGAATGGGGGCAATTTCCGGCGCTTTGACTCTGATGTTAACTGCTGTTGCCAGCATTTCCCTATTAGTCGGTGGCATTGGGATTATGAACATTATGCTGGTGTCCGTCAGCGAACGCACTCAGGAAATCGGGCTCAGAAAGGCGATCGGCGCCTCCCACCAAGATATCTTATTTCAATTTATTGTCGAAGCTGTGATTTTATCCGCTGCCGGAGGGATAGTCGGTACTTGCGTAGGTGTTGGTGGTATCTTGCTTGTAGGTAATTTCACCCCATTGCAAGCTGGAATATCACCCGTGGCGATCGCCCTTGCGGTCAGTGTATCCGGTGCAGTTGGCCTCTTCTTCGGCGTTGTCCCCGCCCGCCAAGCCGCCAAACTCGACCCGATCGCAGCTTTGAGAAGTGCTTAATCAACATATACTTATTCAGTTACACAATCCGCACCTTTTATGCTGGTAAAAATTATCTTGCTCTAAAGATAAAAAAAACGTTTTTTTATAAAAAATTAACAACGTTGCAGTATCTAATGCAGTTTCAATATCTGTATTTTTACGCAAATTCAAAGCGCCCAACTTCATAAAAAGCCCGTTAAATATTAAATAAAGCTTGGTTGTGGCGTTTACTTATCAACCAGAAAGTTTAATATTATTAAATCAGGGGTAAACACACCTAAGCATCTACAGACGGTACTAACCTTTGGGCTTTAATCAAAATATCCAATAAAGAAACATGGCATCCCTCACCCCTAGTCCTAAATTTGACTATCTTGAAGGAACCACCCAACCAGACAGATTTAACGGATTGGATGGCAACGACATAATTTATGCCAACAGCGGAGACGACTATCTAGAAGGCGATGTAGGCAAAGACAAAATCTGCGGCGACCAAGGTAACGATACGATTCTTGCTGGTGCAGACAATGACATCCTCTGGGGAGGCAAAGGCAGCGACCTAATTGGTGGCGATTCCGGCAACGATATCATCTACGCAGGCGTAGGTAGCGATACCATCAGCGGTGGCACAGGCGATGATATATTTGCCATTGCTAAAGGCAGTGGCGGCCCAACTGTAGCTGCCGCCGACTACATCGCCGACTTCGGCAACGGCAATGACAAAATTCGATTGCTAGACGGCCTCAGCTTTGAAGATTTAAACATCCAGCAAGGCACCGGCGTCAACAGCAACAGCACTATAATTCAAGACAAACTCACGGGCGAGTATTTAGTAGTATTGGCGGGAGTCAACAGCAACACAATCAACCGCGACCAATTCACAAGTCAGCTATCGGGAAACCCTGTCATTGAGTGGAACGGAGTCATGCTGAATGCAGTGCGGACAGGCAACACCGCGCCTCCCCTCGCCTCCCGCAACATGGCAATGGTTCACGCAGCCATTCACGATGCTGTTAACTCGATCAGCAAAAAATACAGCCATTACCAGGTCAACATAGATGCACCAGCAGGCACATCAGCAGAAGCCGCCACAGCAGCCGCAGCCCACCGCACCCTAGTCAGCCTCTACCCAGCGCAAGCAGCCACATTCAACGAAGTATACGCATCGTCTTTAGCTAAAATTACCGATGGCAAAGCTAAAGAAGACGGGATTGCCCTCGGACAGCAAGTTGCTGACCAAATTATCAGTTCGCGGAGTACAGACGGCATCACGCAAGTAGTGCAGTACACCCCCAAAACCGACCCCGGTAGTTGGGTGCCGACTCCCCCTGCCCTTGCCGCCGCGCTGGCGCCACAGTGGGGAGAAGTTACTCCCTTTGCCATGACTAGCGGTTCTCAGTTCCGCCCGGCAGGCCCGCCCGCCCTTGACAGCGCCAAGTACGCAGAGGAAGTGAACTACGTCAAAGAAATCGGTAAAAGTGACAGCCTCACCCGCACCCCAGACCAAACTGCGATCGCCAAATTCTGGGCTAACGGCGCTGGGACGTTTACGCCTCCGGGCCACTGGAATCAAATCGCCGAAGAAACAGCAACTCTCACCGCCACATCCCTGGAAGATAGCGCCCGCTTGTTTGCCATGCTGAATATTGCTCTCGCCGATGCAGCTATTAGTTGCTGGGATACCAAGTATGAGTACAACTTGTGGCGGCCGGTGACAGCTATTCGCCAAGCAGACACAGACAACAATCCCAACACGACAGCCGACCCCCTATGGACTCCGCTGATAACTACTCCGCCGTTCCCTGAGTACACGTCTGGTCACAGTACCTTTAGCGGTGCAGCCGATGCCGTTATGAGTTCTATATTTGGTTCGGATTACGGCTTTGCCGATCGGGGAGATCAATCTGTCAACAGTTTGCGAACCTACCAGAACTTCAGCGAAGCGGCCGACGAATCGGGAATGAGTCGCATTTACGGAGGCATCCATTTCATGAGTGCTAACGTAAATGGCTTGAGTGCGGGTAGAAATGTGGGGAACTATGTTGTCCAGAATTTCTTAGTGTAGGAAAGTAGCAGTTCCCGATAGTTTTGTAGTGAGGACTGAAGTCCAATGGCACTGAAAAAGTGAGCAAAAAAAAATCTGTAAGGCACTATCTGCGTAGATAATTGCCTTACAAACCAAAATATCTCTCTCTAGTATGCCCAATCGTGCGTCTATTCTCAAGCAACAATTTTTACAGAGCGTCGCCTTACCCTGGAAAGAATTGCTACCAGACTCTAAAGTCAAAGAGCTTCTGGCGAAGGAGGATCTCAGATACTACAACCCACATTCCGCACCCCAACTGGCACATAGGCAGATTGAGGGGGTAAAAGTGAATCATCCGAGACCATCATGAG
>NZ_JAUBPI010000103.1:0-20272 GCF_036700645.1 Microcoleus sp. S36b_A4
TCCCGTCCATAATTCTTGATTATGCAGAGGTGGTAACTCGGATACATCAACAGTCCACACTTGTCTTTTTTCCACTCGATGATGTCCAGCTTCTACTTGCTCATGCCGGACTGTAGTCTCTGCCTAAATAATCTTCTTTTTTAGCTACTTCAAACCACTCTTTCACAGCTTGATAGAGGAGTTTTTGATTCCCGTTTAAAGCTAAAACATAATCTCCTTTTTTCTTGATAATCAGAGATGTTATGTCTTTTTGACAACCCATAGCATCTATGGTTATTACACTTCCGGCAATTTCTAACATTTCTATTAATTGCGGAACTGCTGTCAGTTCATTTGATTTTTTATCGACTTTTTTTGACCTAAAACCAATTGATGAGATGAAGACCATGCTGTAACTATATGTAGCGCTTTTTGCTGGTCATTTCGGTCATAAGATTGTTTCATTGTTTTGCCATCAATGGCAATCACGTTTAGTTCTAATTCCCCGACTATCGCATTTACCCAACTCAAAAAGCATTCTTAAAACTGTTGTGGTTCAATTCGGGCAAATACCCGACTAAATATGTCATGAGATGGTATGCCATTCGGTAATTCTAGAAAGCTTTTTAACCATTCATATTTGGCATTACCATAGGCTTCTATTGCCACCCATCCGTCGGCACCGCTGATAATAGCTAGAATCGCAATCGCTATAATATCTTTGAGTAAGTGTTCTTTACTTCTTTCTATTCTGGGGTCTTTCAAATTTGGCAAAATGTTCTAAAAAACTGGCATTTAAAATATTCATTGAAGGCAATGAATCTGTTTGTTTTTGTTGGGAAGTTACAGCTTTACTAAAACCTCTTGCCATTGATAGCACCCTAAACTACAACAAACTACATTGAAATTTAGTCGGATTTAACTGTAGCATATTTTGGGTTACAGTTAAGATGCGTTTACCCTGAGTCCTTTCTTATGGAAAGGGGGTATTATCAGTTTGTAGTTGGGCGCGATACCTAGCCAAAAGTTCAGGTAATCTCCTCAACCCAAGGTCAGCTAATTCTGACCTTTTTTTATAGGTAACAACTCAACTTTTAACCAGCTATTTTTGCGAATAAGTGTTTTAAGCTTAAAACTTAATTGACATTGCAATTTCCAAAAGCTAGCCTAGCTTCAATTGGAGTTTATCTACTTAGCAATGAGAGTAAGTTATGCAATTTTCAACGATGGATTTAGATACATTCTCTCAGGCGAGTTTCCTGGGATTTGCGGCCTTAACAGCCTATATCCTCACACTGCTTCCCACAAATTTGAGAATTGTTTTCCCTCTGACAAAAAAAACGGGCTTTCCCCAATGGCTGCTGAAATATCGGCGTTTCATTGGTCTGCTCTCTTTCTTTTTAGCTGTAGCTCACGGATTCGTCTTTTTCAAACAAAGAAACTTTGATGTCTTCGATCTCAAAACTTATTTTGTTTACTTTCAGGGAGTATCAACATTCATTATTTTTACTCTCTTGGCTATCACGTCTAATGATTGGAGTGTGAAAAGGCTCAAGAAAAATTGGAAAAAATTGCAGAGTCTCACTTACCTTGCTATGTTTTTAGTAACCTGGCATATCTGGGATAAAATGGCCGATCACTGGACATATTTAACGCCTGTTGGAATTGCAGCGATAACCGCCATAATATTTTTATTCCTCTGTCGCACCTGGATTGAGCGCCAATCTAAACCACAAAAACATCAGCCAACCGCAGACAAAGTAACAGTGCTAAATAAAAGTGTTGGATAGCATTTATCAAAGTGAGAATCCAGCCGCAACCTCCGCGATAATTTTCGGGAATTGAAATCCGGAAGTTTATTTTACATAAACTTAGTTTTGGAGGTCATGTTTATGATATCAAAAGCCGTTAAATGGAAAAGTTTAGCCTTGACATTAACAGCAGTTGTAACTGCGACGGGCATAGGCTTATACAGGTATTTTGCGGAATTAGAAACAACTGTATCGCAGTTTAAATCGGGGTTGCTCACTCAATATTCTAGCAGTTTTAAAGATAATTCAGGGTGGATTTACGCGATCGCACTCAGTCCAGACGGCAAAACTTTAGCCAGCGGGAGTTATAGTGGCATTATCAAAATCTGGAACTTGCAAACCGGCGAATTGCTTTACACCATAAAAGCACATACCGATGCAATTGAATCCCTCGCCATTAGTCCTGACGGCAATCTTCTGGCTAGCGGGAGTTGGGATAACCGGATTAAATTGTGGAATCTCAAAACCGGCATACTCATCAATACATTGAAAGGTCATGCGGATGATGTCAAGGCAATAAGTATCAGTCCGGATGGAAGGTTACTCGCTTCTGGCAGTACCGACAAAACTGTAAAATTGTGGAATTTTCCCGATGGCAAACTACTGGGCACACTTCCAGATACAGACTGGATTCAATCTGTGGCTTTTAGCCCGAACAGTAAAATTTTGGCAATCGGCAGCGAGAATGGAACTATCAAGATTTGGTGGCTTGATGATGGCGGCAATTACACCCTGACTGGGCATTCCGGGCCGGTGAACTCAGTTGCCTTCAGTCCTGACGGGAAAACTTTAGCGAGTGGCAGTGCGGATAAAAATGTTAAGCTGTGGCAGTTTACAAATGGCAAAGTTCTGCACACATTAACAGGACATTCCGACCCGGTGCAGTCAGTTGCTTTTAGCCCGGATGGACAAACTTTAGCGAGTGGCAGCTACGACAAAACTATCAAGCTGTGGAACTTAAAAACAGGCGAACTGATGACAAATTTTGCCGAGCATTCTAAGCCGGTTTGGTCAGTTGCTTTTAGCTCTCAAGATACTGTTTTAGCCAGCGGTAGCGGAGATGAAACTATTAAGCTTTGGCCTGTATCTGTCCCGATTGCGACTCAGGTTCACTCTCCAGCACCAGAGGTAGAGGCAGCACCTTCTGAAATTATCTCCTCCGGTGAAATTGCACATTTGAACCGGAAAGTTTACGACCAAATTGACAAAAGTTGGCGCTCGACTCCCACCTTCAGCACTTCATTAGTTTATCGTGTTGCCGTGAATGAAGAAGGGGTAATTACAGATTGTCAGCCGCTGAACCAAGCAGCGGGTGATTTTATTCAACAAGTTTCTCTTTCTTCCTTTCGCAATGCTGGTAAACATCAGCATTCTTCTCAATTTAAGGTAGTGTTAAAACCCTCTGGGGTGCTTGAAGTCAGCCCGTGGCAAGGGTGGAGCTAATTCTAATGATTATCTAGAAAGTTCGGTTTGATGAGGACTTTTTGACTTACTGAATCGCTCGATATTATTGTCTTCTGGTTCTTCCTTCTTTCTCCTTTTATTTCACTCATAACTCTTGATGCAATTCATCGCGGTTGAAAAGTTTGTACCGATCGCAGTACAATCGATCGATATTGCATCTGAGGAATCTCCCCATGTCAGAAACATTTTCCACTGAGATTAGCGATCGCATCTGCACTCACATGAACGAAGACCACGCTAGCGCTGTCGTGCTATATGCTCAAGCATTTGGCGACCAACCGCAGGCAACGGAAGCTCAAATGCTCGCTATTGATGCTAACGGCATGGATTTAACAGCTAAAGTCAACGACGAAACAGTGCCCGTTAGAGTAAATTTCGATCGCACTTTAAAAGACGCCGAAGATGCTCACCACACTCTCATTGAAATGGTGAAACAAGCTCGAAAAGTTGCTAAGTAGCCAACTGGTCACTATTCTGTTATAATTTTAACGTTCGCAGTACAGACTTTAGTCCGGCTAAATAGTTGTTAAGGAGTCAAGTCCTTACTACAAGCCTTAACTCCGGTTAAGTCCTTTTTAATGGCTAAAGTCCTGACTGCAAACCAAATATTTAATAAAGTTGAATATACATCTAAGATATGAAATAGAATGACAGAAAATTACCCCCAATCCAAAGAATTAGATGCCATCAATGGCGGTAAAAATAACCATTTCGAGGCACTGGTAAAGCGACTAGATTTGATGATTCGCGCCCGCTATTCGCTGCTGTACATTGTCGGCGCGGAGGAGGAACCGGTCGAAGCCGTAATTGCCCAAGTAGCGCTGCAAGTAACTCCCGCGCGCCGGGTATTGCGGTGGGATCTTGTGCGCGGCTGGGAGGATAACGGTTCTGGGAAAGGTTCGGTAATGGCGGCGCTCGATCGCGTCAGCAAAACTGCAGTTGAAGAATATACAATATTTGTACTGCGGGATTTGCACCCAATTTTGAAATATCCATACAGCGAAAAAAGCGCGGCAGTAGTGCGAGAATTGCGAAATTTAACGCGAGAATTAAAGCGCAGCAAAAAAACTATAGTTCTTACTTCTCACACGCTGGAATTACCGGAGGAATTGAAAGAAGAAGTAACAGTAATTGATTTTCCTTTGCCCAACGTCCAAGAAATCGACAGTTTAATTTCCCACGTTGTGGAAAAGCCGCAACAGTTGCAAGTTAGCGGTTTAGCAAGGGAACAGTTGGTTAAAGCTTGTCAGGGTTTGAGCCGCGCTAGAATCGGACGAGTTTTGGCTAAAGCTTTGGCCGCAAAACAGCAAATTAACGAGTCAGATATTGACGGAGTTTTGGAGGAAAAACAGCAAGCAATTCGCCAAACAGGCATTTTGGAGTTTTTTAACTCCAGAGAATCCCTAAAAAGTGTTGGCGGCTTGGAGAATTTGAAACAGTGGGTAAAAATGCGGCAAGATGCTTTTACTGATGAAGCGCGTCGCTACGGCATACCGAATCCGAAAGGAGTTTTGTTAGTAGGAATTCAAGGAACTGGCAAATCTTTATCTGCGAAAACAATAGCCTCAGAATGGCGTTTGCCGCTGCTACGATTGGATACGGGGAGATTGTTTGGCGGCGTGGTCGGGGAAAGCGAAAGTCGGGTTAGACAAATGATACAATTAGTAGAGGCGATCGCACCTTGCGTTTTGTGGATCGATGAAATAGATAAAGCCTTCGGCAACATTATCAGCGGTGGCGACGGCGATTCGGGAACTTCGCGCCGGGTATTCGGCAGTTTGATTACTTGGATGCAGGAAAAAACCAGTCCGGTGTTTATTGTTGCAACTGCAAATAACGTCAGGATTTTGCCGGCCGAGTTGCTGAGAAAGGGCCGATTTGATGAAATTTTCTTTTTGAATTTGCCCTCAGAATCGGAAAGGCAAGATATCTTTAAAGTGCATTTGCAGCGACTGCGGCCGACTAGATTGCGCGAGTTTGATTTAGAAGTTTTGGCGAAGCGCGCTGAGAATTTTAGCGGTGCAGAAATCGAGCAAGTTGTAATAGATGGATTGTATCGAGCCTTTGGCACTTTTGTCAACGGACAGCGCCGGGATTTGATGACGGAGGATATTTTGAGGTCGATCGAGGATACAGTACCTTTAGCTGCGATCGCGCGATCGCAAATTGAAGATTTGAAGCGTTGGGCGGCGGAAGCGGGCGCGAGAACAGCTTCTAACGATACTCACTTAATTGATGAATTGAAACGCTACAGCCAGCGGCGAAGGGATGCGATCGACAATTAACCCCACTTGTAGGGTACGTCAGTTAAGGTCGAATTAATTCTCCCAAAAATCCCATCTGACGCACCTTCCTAATCGCATGGTGCATCCGTTCATGGGTGATTAATTATCCCAAATATCTCCCATTATGACGCAGCATACTACTACAAACCCAACCTAAAAACATCAGCCAGGATAGAATTTTTTTCAATTATTCTCCCCGCATCCGGCGAATCGTAAACCACTAACAGCGAATTCTGCCCGTCCAAATAGGGAAACAGGCTCAATCCCTCAGCATTGTCCGTACCAACCTTAAAAGGCAAGTCGAACAATACCTCCAAATCTCCCCCATCTTGTCCACTAATACTGTCGCCCGATCGCCCTAAAATTTCCTTCAACCGAAAAACCCTTGTCGCCCCAGATAAAGTCATCGTCGGCCCGGCTAAAACAATCAAATCTTCCCCATTCCAGCACAATTCTCGCACCCCCAAACCGTTTAAATCAAGAAAATGTTTGTTGTACAATTTCCCTCCTTTCCCAATTTCCTTAAGCCTTAAAACTCCCGGTTCTGCCTCTTCAACTTCTATTTCTAAAATTATCGCCCAACCCCGCAGCACCGGCCCCCGCAAACCGAGCAAAATGCGATCGCCCCGCACCGCCAACCCTTCAATATCAAAGCCATTTTCTTTACTCGGAATCGGCACAGATAAATACAAGCCGAGGTGGGTGTCATCTTTGAGCGCGTCTGTCAGCAAATTGCCCGTTTCTGTCCGCTGCAGACATCCCGCTTTAAGTCGAGTTTCGGGATTGCTTGAAGGGGAAATTGACTCGCACAAAATTCCGTCTTTCATAGGAATGCGCGCCAGCAAATAGCGGTTGACCTCTGTCTCGATTTGTGCTAATTTTTCAATATCTTTGTCGGCGTCTTTGCCTTTAGTTTTTTTGCGTTTTGTGCTGTGAGAACCGACCAGCCAAAGATAATCGCTGCTGAAATCCATGCCTTCGATATCGATTTCGCATTTTCCAGGTAGATCGATAAAATCTGCGATCGCAAATCTTTGATGTTCTCCAAAAATATGAGGCGCGACAAGCGACAAACGCTCGATCGAAGTCGTCTCATCGGAACCCAGCCACAAATGGCCGTCTGGAGTTGAAGCGACAGCGGATAAGTCTGTAATGATATCAGCGACTTCGCTGTTGAATTGCAGTAGCAGCCGGCCGAGCAAAAAAGATTCTGGCATAATTATCAGGATCAAAACTATTCTTAGGGTAAGTCATTATAGTTAAACCTGCTTGAAACTGCGATCTTGCCACAGGTGTAATAGTCCGCCATGAATTACTTCTCCGTCTCAAAGCTGGCATTCCGTTAAAACTGAGAGGTTGCACCATTCTCAATAAAGCTTTTACGGGCGGGCTAGGAGCAAGGGCCACAAGAACATTTAATTTTTGTGGAACAGGCATCTTGTCTGTTCATGACAGAGGTGCAAGATTTGAGTTAAAACCGACTGAAAACAAAAACAGAAAATTAAAAAAGATATCCTCCTCAAGCCTCATAGCAAAAACTTCCGTTTTGAGATAAGAATATTTAACCCCTAGCGGGCAAAACCGCAGTCGGCGGTAATTATTCAGCAAACCGAACCTCCACAGACGGATAACACCCTAATTGAAGCATTAACATCGCCGTTACGTTTCGTTACGATAAGGAGACAGAGAGAAAAACCTCTCATTCGTAAAATCAGAGGTAGCCATTATGAACGGTACATTTCGCGTCGGCAACCTGTTTGGGATTCCCTTCTTTGTCAACGCATCTTGGTTTTTAGTTCTGGGTTTAGTAACCTGGCAGTACGGCGGCGCATTAGCTGCCCTGTTTCCCACATTGGGCCCCGTAGCGCCCTGGATGCTGGGATTATTCACAGCGTTACTGTTATTTGCTTCCGTCTTAGCCCACGAATTAGGACACAGTTGGGTAGCCATTAAACAGGGAATTGGCGTGAAATCGATTTCGCTATTTCTGTTTGGCGGACTGGCTAATTTAGAAAGAGAATCTAAAACCCCAGCCGAAGCATTTTGGGTAGCCATTGCAGGCCCGTTGGTTAGCTTATTTTTATCCGGTTTGTTAACAGCGATCGGCATCGGTGCTGGTCTCACAGGCCCTGCAGCGGCCATCGTCGGACTTTTAGCTTCCATCAACTTAGTTTTAGCCTTATTTAACTTAATTCCCGGTTTGCCCCTCGACGGCGGCAACATCCTCAAAGCAATTGTCTGGAAAATTACTGGCAATCCTTACAAAGGTGTAATTTTTGCTAGTCGCGTTGGTCAAATAATTGGTTGGATTGCCATTGCTACAGGCATCTTTGGCAATATTTGGAATCTAGTAATCGGTTGGTTCTTACTGCAAAATGCCGGTCAATCTGCCCAATATGCCACAGTCCAAAATCAACTGGCAGGCCTGACAGCCGCAGATGCTGTTACCCCCGAAAGTCCGATCGTCTCCCAAGACTTGTCCCTCAGAGAATTTGCCAACAACTACGTGATCGGTAGCACTCAAACCTGGCGCAGATTCCTGGCAACAGATGATGCCGGACAATTGGTAGGTGCGATCGACCTTGATGACCTCAAAACCATTCCTACCGGACGCTGGCCCGAAGTTTTGGTTAAAGAACTCCTGAAGCCGATCGAATTTTCCACAACAGTCAAACCAGAATTATCCCTCCTCGAAGTCGTCACCCTTCTGGAACAACTCAAAGTACAAGAACTCCCCGTCATTCGCGAAAATGGTGTCCTCGTCGGACTTGTAGAAAAAGCTGAAATTGCCCGCCTGTTACAAAGACGAGCCGAAGCGAACCCTGCTTGATATCCTCCGATACTTGACAAATAAGAGTTAACCCCCTCGATTTCCCCTTACCAAAAGGGCGATCGGGGGGGTTAACTCTAGCTTGAAAAAAGTCAATTCAAACACTCAATTATTAGCAGCAAATCAAGCATGATAATTATCGGAGTGTATTGAGCATCTGAGCGAGGATTTTATGCCGTATCATGACTATTGTGGCAGTCGCTAAAATAACTGTTTTGGGAGCATCAATGCAGAACAGCTACTTTATAGATAAGGTGAGCTTAGCCGCACCCGAAAACTCAGCAATCTACAGCTCAATTTCCGCAATCAAATCTAGTATTTTTTGATAATCAAAATTATATAGATGATTCCTCAGAACTTCCGCAAAAACATCATTATCGCTGCCGATTTCCTCAATAGTTGTGGCAATCAAGTCGAAGTCAGCCTCACGAACTGCCTGTTTTAGATTCCTCGTCCATTCTGGGGAAACTTTTGGCTTGGAGTCCAGCGTAAATATTGCAGCACTATCAGATATTTTTTCTTGTAGCATACTTGAACTCTGCGATAAATCATTGACTTCAACATATTTATTGATGACTTCACCAGCACCCACTGCGGTAACAACTTGAATATCAAACTTGAAGACCGTCCCTTGTCCCACTTCGCTCTCGACGGTAATGTCGCCGCCCATTAATCTTATGAACTCGCGGCTGATGTTTAATCCTAAACCCGTACCTGTTTGAACTTGCTTTTCTGATGAGGTTTGCACCAATAATTCAAATAGGCTTTCTAATTTTTTCGGGAAAATACCAACTCCTGTATCGGCTATTTCAAACCCAATAAAAATAGTTTTTTGAGGTTCTCCAATATTTAAGTAGTTTTTGGTAGGCTTATTGATTCCTAATTGTTTGTGCCATACTGTGACGGAAACTGAACCTGTTTCGGTAAATTTAACCGCATTGTCTAAGATGTTTATCAGCACTTTTCTCAGCTTAATATCATCAGTTTGCACGTATTGGGGGACATCGCAAGAGCAGTCAATAATTAATTGCAATCCTTTATTTGCCGCCCGAATCTGAAACATATTTTGCACATCCCCCAGCAAGCGGTAAAAGTCAAAAACTTTGGCGTTGAGTGTCATGCGCCCAGCTTCTATTTTAGATAAGTCTAAAACTTGATTGATCAGTTGAAGCAGGTGTTCTCCGCTGCGGCGAATAATTTTGATATTTTCTTGTTCCGGCAAAGTTAAATTAGCGCTTGGTTCCATTAATTGAGCGAAGCCGAGAATGGCGTTGAGGGGGGTTCGCAATTCGTGGCTCATGTTGGCGAGAAAGAGGCTTTTAGTTTTGTTGGCAGCTTCTGCGGCTTCTTTAGCTTGTTGAAGTTCTTGTTCTGCTTGTTTGCGATCGCTCGTATCAATGATTATGCCGTGCCAGACAATATCTCCATTTTCGCGCAATTCTGGTCGAGAATAGCCTTGCAGCCATTTGAGTTTTCCCGATGCTGTCACAATCCGCCACTCGTGGGAAAATGGTTCTAGATCAGTGGCACTTTTGACAAATGCCTCGAAGTGGCTGGAGCGATCGTCCGGGTGTATTTGTTCGTAGAGTAAAGCAGAGTTGTTCTGGATTTCCTCCGGCTCTAATTCTTGAATTTCTCGGCATAGAGGACTGATATATTCCATCTTGACTGAGCCGTCGGGATGCTGCACGAATATGTAAAGTTCTCCGGGAACAGTGTTCGCTAATTTGTGAAACAGAGCTTCGCTTTTTTGCAAGGCTAATTGTGCTTGTTTGCGATCGCCAATATCAATCCCAAATCCAAACAAAAAATCGAGGCTGCCACCTTCGTCGAGCACCGGTGTGCCGTACCACTCGACTAACAAAGTTCGATCGTCAGAAGTGAGAATGCGATGTTCGTTAACCGTTTGCTCCCGCGCTGTTACGCCCGTAAAAATTGAATGTAATCCGGCTCGATCGCTTGGGGGTACAAATGTCGCTAAGTAATCCTTGCCTACAACTTCTGTGGCAGTATAGCCCACCGCTTCCAGGATACTGTGATTCGCCAGCAGGATTTTACCCTCAGAGTCGATCGCCACAAAAAAAATCGGGGAATTTTCGATAATCTTTAAGTTAAAGTCGCGCTCTTGACGGATAATTTTTTCAGCTTGCTTGCGCTCCTCAATTTCGAGCTGCAAGCGGGCATTGATCGAGGCTAGCTCGATCGTGCGATCGACTACTTCAATTTCCAGAGTACGGTTGTAGTCAGCCAATATTTGCTCTGCCTGTTTGCGAGCCGTGATATCTTTAAACACAGTAAGAACATAAAGGATATTCCCCGCACCGTCAAACACCGGCAGCGCTCGCACTTCCAAACGAATATTTTTCCCGTCTCGGCGAATATCCATATCTTCCGCAATCACCTCGAAGCCACTCAACGCCCGCACAAACGGCATTTGCTCGGCAGGGTACAGTTGATTAGTGCCTGTTATATAAATTTGATAAGCTTGTGGTAGCTCTTGTGCGGTAGCATCGGGCATTTCTCCTCTACCCAATATCTGCTCACCCGCCGAATTCATGAAAATAACTGCGCCGCGCGGATTCATCGCCGAGACTCCAACAGGCAAATTTTCTACCAGTTGGGCAAATTTTTCTTCACTTTCTGCCAAAGCTTGAAAAGACTGTTTCAGTTGAGCTGCCATCTCGTTAAAAGACTGGGCTAATTCGCCGACTTCCTCAAGCCTACTGACAGTAACAGGGCGATCAAACTCTCTGGCGGCAATATCTTTAGCTGCTTCGTTGAGCCGCAGCAGCGGCAGCGTTACCCACCTCGCCGTCAGCACTCCGGCAATTGTCGATAGCAGCAGCGCCGCCAAACAAAGTAAAATTGTAGCGCGCGTATTTTTGTTAATTTGCCCCATAAAATCGGATTCGGGAACTGCGATCGCAATCAGCCAGTTCAAACCGTAAACATCAGAAAAAGGCAGCACTTCCACAAAATATTCCTTCCCATCTCGGCTAAATTTCAGTTGCTGCCGCTGCTTAATGTCGCCAAACCCCCCGAAGTGTTCGTACAAATATTTAGCTGCGGTGCGAATGACAGGAGTTTGGCTGTCTAAAACATTCACCCGCTGCAGTTGCTGCTTTCCAGACATCTTCCTAAAGGGTGATTCTTGACTCGAACTGGCAACCAGCAAGCCAGATCGTTCGATCGCGAAAATTTGTCCCGTTTTGCTAAGCTTAATGCGATGCAGATATTGCTCAAGCTCCGAAAGCGAAAAGTCTACGCCACAAACTCCCAGCAATTTACCATTTCGATCGCGAATCGGTTGGCTGCCAGCAATAAAAACAGTCCCAGGATTAAAACCCGGATAAATGCTCGTCCAAATCGGTTTATTAGCTGCGACAGCTTCTTTGTACCAGGGACGGAGACGGGCATCGTAGGTTCTGGGTTCTGCCTTTAATTTAGCGGTGCGAGTGCCTAGGCTGTCTGTAGCGTAGTAAATGCTCTGAAACTTGGTAGACTTGTTTGCCGCGACAATTTGCAAGCTGTTATCCGTGGGGTTGCGCCAAATTCCGAGATATTCTCCTGATTTTTCCGCACCGAGGGAAATCCACTGAATGCTTTTAAACGAGCGCATTTGCTGCCAGAGGAACTTCTCTCCCCGAGGCTGCGGCTTTTCTAACTGTAAGTTTAATTCACCGCGCTCGATCGCTTCAGCGTTAAGTTGATTTACCCACTGGGTAGGTTCGAGAAAAGAAATCAGCTTTTCTTCAACTCTCTTTCCCGTCTCCGCGATCAATTTATCCGCGAGTTCTTCGACTGCTTTGTCTCCGTTGCGAAAGGACAGATACCCGACAATCCCGACTACGGCGACAATTTGCAGCACAAAAGATGCCACTAGAAGGTGACGCAGGGAGATTTTTGTTTGGTGTTGAGAAGTTTTACTCGCGAATCGGGGCAACGGCATAGGCTGATGGCTAATTGCTCCCTAACACTTTAACTGTTCCAGCCTGTAATTTCACTCTGACGGGGCGATCGAGGTGTTTCCTTGCCCTCAAAACCCCTCGCATACAGACACAAATCACGAGCAAGCACGAGACTTATACAATTTTAGATTTTAGATTTTAGATTTTAGATTAAATAATTCCGAATGAATGATGAAGCTCTTGCTTTCGAGCTTCGCTACAGTTGCACTCTTTTTTTCAACGAGTATGACGCACTGTTAGCTGAGAATACCTCCGCCATTTTCTTGCTTTCGTGAGTTTCCTAGCTCAACCAAACCTGATTCTTGCGTGGAACCTCGACCATCGAAACTCAACATTCATCCGTTAAATCCGCTATACAATCCCTTGGTGAACATCCATGCGTTACATCCGTTACATCCGGTAGCACAATCCGTTGCCGAACTTCTCTTTAACAGCTACGCGGAAAATCCCCCGCTTGTCCAAACGGATAGAGCGAGGGGCGAGAATAGGTATTCTCGGAAAATATAAAGTAGTGGCAGTGGCTGTTGTCGAGCCATTGCCATCTATAGAAGCCATACTATTTGAGGCTCACAAAAAGATTTCAGAGCCAATTGTCTGCTTGCAGTCAATGCTTGAAGTCAAACCAACCTGTTCAAGCAAGAAGTCAAAGCAAGTCGTAAAGGCCTAGGCTACTTCTTCTTCTCGATCAATTTGGCGCAGGTGAATGTGCTTGCGTCCCAGAGAGATTTCAAATTCATCTCCTGGCTGGAGTTCCATCTGTTTGGTGTAGGCAGCTCCAATCAGTAAGTTGCCGTTAGATTGAACGCTAATCCGATAGCTGGCAGAGCGTCCGCCACGTCCATTGCCGTTTTGCTTCCCGTCTAGCTGAATGCCTTCTGCATCAATCAGCGCATTGAGGAATTTCATCATGTTGACCCGTTCTACGCCGTTCTTGGTAACGGTGTAGTAGCCACAGGCTCTAGCTTTTTCTTCCTTGGTAAGGTTCTCTAGGTCTTTGACCTTTTTGATCAGATCTTCGCCTTCAAGGGGTTCGATATTTTTCTTTTTAGCCATTTACTGAGTCCTGAAATATTCAACTGGTGTACGGATTTTTTCTCGGTTGGTTTTTGGTTTGACCAAGAAACTTTAGCTTTATAGCTGGTCGTAAAACTATATTACACCGATCGGCTCAATTGTTAACCACTATTATCTAAATATTTTTAACAACCTGCAGTATTTCTTGAGGAGTAGCTGCAACCGATGCGAGCAATCTCTAAACTCGGTAGCATAAGCTATCAGCTATCAGCTAGCTGAATATTTGCCCCGCTCTTAAAATCCCATGAAGTTAACCACACGCGGACACTACAGTGTCAAAGCATTACTGGATCTAAGTTTGCAACCTCGCTATGGCCCGACATCGGTGAAATCGATAGCGAAGCGACAGGAGTTACCTGCTCCGTATCTAGAAAAATTGCTGATTGAAATGCGACGAGCCGGTTTAGTCCAATCTGTTCGGGGTTCCCAAGGAGGATATCAATTGGCCCGCCAGCCCGCTCAAATCTCTTTAGGACAAATCTTAGAGGCTGTAGGTGAAACTATTGAACCTTTACCTCGACATTTTCCCGACGCGACGCAAGCAGAGGACTGGGTAACATTCAGTTTGTGGAACCGATTGCACAAAAAACTTGCCGAAGCGCTGTACAGTATTTCCCTCGAAGACTTATACTATGATGTCCGCAGTTGGCAAGCGGCTCTTGGCGAAGAAACTAGCTTTATCATTTAAATGGTAAGTTCATTCATTCGATCGCCAGCAAGCACACATGGACGCAACACTTGTTACTTACTTTGGTGGCTGTCACTGCGGAGCTGTCCGCTTCCGTGTCGCCGTTGACAAACACGAAGCATCAGATTGCAACTGCTCTATCTGCAAAAAGAAGGGATTTTTGCACCTCATTGTGCCGCCGGAACGTTTTACCTTGCTCAGTGGCCAAGATGTTTTGACCACCTATACATTTAATACAGGAACTGCTCAACATACTTTCTGCGGAATTTGCGGCATTCACTCGTTCTATCGCCCCCGATCGCATCCCGATCATTTCGATGTCAACGTCCGTTGTCTTGACTCAGATGCCATCGAACACTTTCAGATCCTACCCTTTGACGGTGTTAATTGGGAGGAGAACGTACACTTGCTCGGCGACTAAACTAATCTCAGCAGTTAGAGCAACCACGCCTGATGATGATGAGGTTTTGAATTGCTCAAACCCTTGCCTTTATTGCTTCTTCCTTCTTCCTTCTACAATAAAATCGCCCCTCAAAAAATCAAAGTCTGCAAGGGTAGCAGGAGTTAAAATCTGCTCTCTGGGGCGATTGCTCCTGCTCTGACAATCAAGGAAGATGCTTCGAGTCCCCGGAGGCATCCGTGGAGCGAGAAAAAACCTCCTCGCTCCCCATCGCAAGTCCCCGGATTGATCGGTGGGGTCGCTTTCTTCAATTCCTTAATCTAAAATCTAAAATCTAAAATCTAAAATCGATTGACGGACTATCAAGTTTGACACAATATATAATGATGCCGGATGAATTTCCTGTTTTGATTTTAGCTGCGGTGTTGGATTATTCGATCGGCGATCCTTGGGGTTGGCCACATCCCGTGCAGGCGATGGGTTGGGCGATTGACCGCTATACTCGACTTGTCTTTAATATATGGAATAATCCCGCAGGCAAAATGCCTGAAGCAGAGGATCGTCCCGCTGGCGATCGGCACAAACTGCTGCTACGATGTGCTGGTACAATACTAGCGATCGGGCTGATTGTAGGCAGTTATACTGTCAGTTGGTCGATCGTCCAAGCTGCTAGTTGGGTGCATCCTGTTTTAGGTATTGCCATACAGACCATTTTGCTGGCAAGCTGTTTTGCCGGTCGCAGTTTGAGGGCGGCAGCAGAGGATGTGCTAGCACCTTTAAATGTTGGAGATTTAGTCAAGGCGCGAGAAAGGTTGAGCCTTTACGTCGGCCGGGATACCGAAAACTTATCCGAGCCAGAAATTCTGCGAGCATTGTTAGAAACTGTAACAGAGAATGCAGTCGATGGCGTGACAGCACCGCTATTTTATGCCTTACTTGGGTTCGCTCTGCCGCATCTATTATTAAGTGTTACCGGTTCGCCGATCGATCCTAACTCGATGTGGGCGACTGCTATAGTCCCCTTGGCGATCGCTTACAAAGCAGCCAGCACATTAGATTCTACGATCGGCTACAAAGAAGCCCCATACACAGATTTAGGATGGTTTAGCGCCAAACTAGAAGACGTGCTGACGTGGATTCCTTGCCGGCTAACAGTGATTACTTTAGCCGTTATATCGGGCAAACCGATTTACATTTGGCAAATTTGTCAGAGAGATGCTGTTAAAGATGCCAGCCCCAATTCCGGTTGGAGCGAGTGCGTTTACGCCGCCATCTTGGGAGTACAACTAGGAGGTACTAATTCCTATCGCGGAGTTCTCAAACACAAACCGCTGTTAGGCGAGCCGGATCACCCTATCACAGCGCCGCTAATTTGCCAAGCATTGCAATTAACTCGGTATTGCTTTCTGATTTGGTTGGGACTATCATTGCTTTTTTATACCTTATTATGTTTGAGCCGCTAACTGATGACCTCACCCGAACAGTCCAGGAGACATAAATAACGTATTTCTGCCATTGTTCGCGCTCCAAGCATTGCAATCGCAGCATCTGCTTTTCATCCGTTCTGGGTAAGCCCAGCAGAAGACAGATATAAGCCACCGACAGAAGCAAAAAAAGTTTTGACCCAAAGCATCCAGGATACAAGCCCCCGGATTCATCCGTCCAGAAATAAAAAACCTGTATCCGATCAACAAGCCCCCGAATTTATCCGTGGGGTCAATGCTAAAATCTAAAATCTAAAATCTAAAATCTAAAATCTAAAATCGATTGACCTTTGTTCAAACCCCTAGATTCCTCTGTCAAGTCAATCTAAAACCTCAAATCTAAAATCTCCAATTGTTCGATATGCCAACAGCCAACAATTAGCTCGCAGCAACCCATGACTAAAATTATCGAAATTTTATCCCCTGATGAAGTGAGGCGCACTCTCACGCGCGTCGCTTCCCAGATTATCGAAAAATCAGGGAACCCCTCGGAGTTAGTGCTGTTGGGCATTCATAGTAGAGGAGTGCCTTTAGCTCAAATTTTGGCAGATCAAATTGAAGTGCTCGAACAAGTCAAAGTACCCGTGGGCGCTTTGGATATTACCTTTTACCGAGATGACTTGGATCGAGTTGCGATGCGGACACCGGCTAAGACAGAAATTCCTTTCGATTTGACGGGCAAAACCGTGGTGTTGGTAGATGACGTTATATATAAAGGCAGAACGAGTCGAGCAGCTTTGAATGCGGTAAACGATTACGGGCGGCCGGAGAAAATTTGGTTAGCGGTATTAGTCGATCGTGGCCACCGAGAAGTACCGATTCAGCCAGATTTTACGGGTAAAAAGTTGCCGACTGCAAAGGAAGAACAAGTTAAGGTTTACGTTCAAGATCTCGACGGGCGCGACGGAGTGGAGTTAATTAAGGGATAATAGGATTTTAGATTTTAGATTTTAGATTTTAGATTGGGCACAAATGACTGTTAAACAAAGTCCAGCTAAATAAACTACTTAGGGTGCGCTGTAACTAGCGCGTCAAGCCACTTTTTGCGTCCATCACCGAGCAAAATACTTCGTTTCCGCCCGCTGACAACGTAAAAAACCCGGTTTCTACCAGAATAGGGGCTTTTGGGTAAGCAAGCCTCTAGGAAGAAACGGGGTTTTTCGCGCGCTGAGCGTCCTAAATTATGAAAAATCGGCAGTGCAGGAGTTGAACCTGCCTGGGGCGAATTATGAGTTCGCTGCCTAAACCGCTCGGCCAACTGCCGTTAAGTCGATTTGTTCGACCTAACTGAAAATGAATTATAACATAATTTCTCAGTCCGTGCTAGAACTAGAGAACAAAAATCAAAATCTTTAGATCTGCTGAGTCCCGATCGCCTGTGAGCCAATGTTAGGCAAGCCGATCGACCGGGCCAAGCAGTTTCTAGGACTCGGCATAAACTTATAGGCAATGGCAGTGAATTCGACGGTAGTTCTGACTCTAATTCTGCTCGCTCTCATGTTTGGAGCAGGCGTGACGAGTTCTGTTTGGGGATTTACTATAGGTCGCGAAGCCTTGCAAGGAACGACTCAACCCGATGTTCGTCCCAGCAACAATGCTGGCAACGGCAAGCCTGGAAAGACGGCTAGTAAAGACCAAGTGAGCATTTTGAAAGAAAAAGACATTCTCACAACCGTCAAAGCACGGGTAGAAGGTCGCGATCCCGAAAAAACGGCCGGGGCAAATACTAAAACAGAGAAGGCAAGCTCTAAACCAGCCGCGGCAAAAAAACCGGCTGCACAAAATGCTAGCGCCAAGTTTCCCCTGAACAGTCGCGACGGAGGAATAACCCTGGAAGTGAGCGCGGCCAGTCAGCGCAACAATTCCATGCTGCTAGACGTGAGCATGAAAAATGAAGGCTCGCAAGCTGTGAGGTTTCTCTACAGTTTCTTGAACGTCACTGACGATCGTGGCAGGGCCCTGAGCGCGACTGCCGAGGATTTGCCGTCGGAACTGCCCCCCAACGGGCAGGTGTTTTACGGTACGGTGAGTATTCCCACAGCTTTGCTGGAAAATGCTAAGGAAGTTTCGCTGACGCTGACAGATTATCCAGGTCAAAAACTTCAGTTGCAAATATCTGGCATTCCAGTGGCGAAGTAAAACAAAAGGAGCAAAACCTCCAAAGGGATTCTCACGTTTGATCGAGAAAGTTTTTTTAGGGAGCATTGTGTCACTTTTAGGGGCGAGAGTGCAGGACATATCTGATTTACCCGCGATGAGTTGGACAGAGGTGCTGTCGCGGTTGCTGTCAGTGCTGTTGCTGATTGCGATCAATGCTTTTTTTGTGGCGGCTGAGTTTTCGATGGTGACGGTACGCCGATCGCGCATCAATCAGTTAGTGGAAGCTGGCGATGTGGCAGCTTTAACTGTGCAATCTTTGCAGCAAAGTATTGAGCGATTGCTCTCGACAATGCAGTTGGGAATAACTCTTTCTAGTTTAGCTCTCGGCTGGATTGGGGAAAGTACGATCGCCGTGCTAGTCCGAATGTCGATCGGCTATTTGCCGCTGCCAATTTACATCAAGTCGGCGATCGCCCATTCTTTTAGCATATCAATAGTAACTTTTTTGTTGCTAGCTTACGTGCAAATCGTACTGGGCGAACTTTTTCCCAAATCTGTAGCGTTGCTGCATTCCGAACAGCTAGCCAGAAGTTTAGGGCCTCCGAGTTTATTGATTGCCCGTGTGTTCAAGCCCTTTGTGTCGTTTCTCAATCAATCTACTCGATCGCTCTTGCGGTTTGCGGGCATCGAATACGATCTAAGGCACCGGCCGGTTACTCCCGAAGAATTGCAATTAATTATAGCTACCTCCAGCGAATCCAGCGGCTTGGAAGCAGAAAAGCGAGAATTGCTCAACAACGTGTTTGAATTTGGCGAAGTTTGGGTAGAAGAAGTAATGGTGCCCAGGCCTAGCATTGTCGCACTTCCCAAGACGGCAACCTTTCAAACTTTGCTCGACGAAATGGCGATTTCTCACCATTCCCGCTATCCCATGACGGGAGATTCTTTAGACGACATTATCGGCATTATTGGTTTCAAACAACTGGCAAAACCCCTAGCTGAAGGTTTGCTATCTCCCGATACGCCAATTTTACCTTGGATGCGTTCGGTGAGGTTTGTACCGGAGATGATGCTGCTGGGGGAACTGCTGCCTTTGATGCAGAGTTCGTCGGAAGAAATTGCGATCGTAGTCGATGAATTTGGCGGCATTTCCGGGTTAGTTACACTGCGGGATTTGATAGCCGAAATTATCGGCCGCAGCTACGAGTCGCCCGACAGCAAAGAAATTGCTTTGCAAGTATTGGACGATCGCACTTATTTAGTGCAAGCGCAGTTAAATTTAGATGATGTGAATCAAATATTGAATGTGGATCTGCCAGTAACTGACGAATATCAGACAATTGGAGGTTTTCTGAGTTATCAGTTGCAAAGAATGCCGGCAGTGGGGGAAGTTTGGCGCGGAGAAAATGTGGAACTTACGGTTGTTTCTGTGTGCGGGCCGCGGTTGGATCAAATTCAAATTCACTTGTTGTCAGAGGCGGCGGGCGATCGAGCTTTAGATGGAATTGCAGCAGCGGATGAGGAAGTTGTGGGGAAAGGGCGAAAGAATAGCGGGGTAAGTAGTGTGGCGAAAATTTCTAGTTGAGCATATTTTAGCGGTATCGGCTCAATAAGTAGCAGGGTGGATTAATTGTCAAAAGAGTAAACCAGTGGGGAAAGGCTATTTGCTGACGAGTACGCGCGAGATTTAATTGGTTGGTCTTGATGAGATAAACCGAAAAGTAATTCGCTAACATATTCAAGTTGATTGGCCATAAATCTTAAAGCTTCAGGAAGTGTACTTGTACCGAGCATCCGAGCTAGAAATAGTAAAAATTGTCTGACCATTGCCCAGTTCGCAGGTGCATTGCCACCTCGATGGATGCAGTTATCCTCATTTAACGTCACATCTTTAACCCAATGCAGCCGATTCTCTATTAACCCTCTTTTGTCACTCTCGTGGTAGTATAAGCAGTGACACACCTCAAAAGCATTGCCAGTCCTATGGTAGAGCCTCGTCAACCAGTACCCACAGTCAACTTTATAGATGAATACTGTCAAATTTATCAAAACATATTTCCAGAAGTTAGGAGCTTTGAAGCTTTTAAGTACTTACATGTCGGTATGATATCAGACATAAAACGCAAAACACTACCATCAATAGCGAAAGTTATAGGGCTAGATAATCATCAAGCATTACACCATTTTTT
>NZ_JAUBPI010000104.1:0-20140 GCF_036700645.1 Microcoleus sp. S36b_A4
TAGATTTTAGATTTTAGATTTTAGATTTTAGATTTTAGATTTTAGATTTTAGATTTTAGATTTTAGATTTTAGATTGGGTAAAAAGTCCTGACTATAAATAACATAAATACGGTTTGTAGTCAGGGCTTCAGTCCACTCCCATTCAGCTTTTAGGTAATTAGGACTAAACTATTGAATACCAACAACATTAATACTCAATACCTGGTTGAGCTTTAATGCCTTGTTCTCGGAATGGATGCTTAACTAAAGTCATTTCTGTCACCAAGTCTGCCCGTTCGATTAGCGCTGGCGGGGCGCCTCTGCCTGTTAAAATAATGTGGGTTTCTTCTGGCTTTTGGTCTAACCCGGAAAGCACTTGCTCAACTTGCAAATAACCTAGTTTTAATGCTATATTGACTTCATCTAGAAGAACTAATTGAAATTCGGGATTGCGGATAAAAGTTAGGGATTTTTCCCAGGCTTTTTGAGCTGTTTCGATATCTCGATCGCGGTCTTGCGTGTCCCAGGTAAAACCTTCTCCCATTGCATGAAATTCTAGCTGTTTTTCCCACAGTTGAAAAACGGCTTTCTCTGCCGGTTCCCAGGCGCCTTTGATAAATTGTACTATGGCGACGCAGTAGCCGTGACCGAGCGATCGCACAACCATTCCCAAAGCGGCTGTAGTTTTGCCTTTGCCGTTACCGGTATTGACTATAATTAAACCTTTTTCTTTTGAGGAGTTAGCGATTCGCTGCGCCTGTACTTCTTGGCGGCGCTGCATTTTCTGTTTGTGTTGTTCCGCTGTTAAGCCAGTGGTTGCAGTAGTTTCTGTATTGGTTTCCATTAGATTTTTTTAACCGCAGATGAACGCAAATAAACGCTGATAGATGCTAGATGTCTAGTTATTGCCACAGTGTTTTCAAGTTTAGCACGAAACCGGGCAAAACATCTTCTCCTGAAAGTTCTGTTGGACATTCCAAAACTTCTATTTCTTGTCCTTGGCGATAGATTTCGACTCGGCGGGTTTTGCGGTTGATTAACCAACCTAGTTTTACTTGGTTGTTCATGTATTCTTGCATTTTGTCTTGAGTATCTTTTAAACTGTCTGTCGGCGACATTAACTCTAAGACAAAATCCGGGGCAATGGGAGGAAATTTTTGTTTTTGTTCGGGAGTGAGTGCATCCCATCTTGATTTTTCAATCCAAGAGACATCGGGAGAACGGTTGGCACCGCTTGGCAGTTTGAAGCAAGTTGAAGAATCGAAACAAATTCCCAGTTTAGTTTGTCGGTTCCAAATTCCAAAATCAGTAGCTATTTCAAAATTGTAATTTCCGGTTTCTCCTCCTGTGGGTGGCATGACGATTATTTCTCCTTTGGCGTTTCGTTCAAATTTGACATCGGGGTTTTCGCGGCACAGTTGATAAAATTGGTCGTCGGTTATTGGGGCGATCGAGTTGAAGTTGATGGTAACTGCTATCATGGTATTTTATCAGGATGCGTTGGAACTTTTAAGCCAGATAATGTATATGAAGGCGGATAAATGCCGAGCGATGCAGATGCTGTAAATATTATTGATGGAGGACTGAGGATTTGAGTTGTAGGTTTGGGGAGGCACTTGTGATATGATTATATCATCTACTTATAACTAGCTCTCAATATTTTTATAAAAAACTTTGTTCAGGAAACACTTACAGACATACCAATAATAAAATGCAATGTTAATTTCGCTAAACAGTTTAGGTACTCCCTCTAGTAAACTGGATAATATTTTGTTTTTTAAATGCAGGGCATCTACGCCGATCGCAAAAAACAACAAGCCCAAACCCGCTAATAATATTTGGTAGGGAGTTAACTGTAGTTCTCGCCTAAAAAACCATCCGTAGGATAACAAAATAACGGCGTATAAAAGACTTACTCCTAGCTTAGGAATTCCTATAGCTATCATATATATATGAATTCGGTAAGTTTGATTCAGTAGAAATCCACCTGTTAAAAGAGCGGAAAATAAAATAAATCTATTTTCATTAGGACACGGTTGAATAGTTTTAGCTAATCCATAGGTGAAAGTACAAACAACGACTGGTACAGAACATAAAATTTGGAAAGTACGAGTTAAAAAGGCGACATTAGGATGGGGAGAAAAATAAGGCTGAAAGAATAAGTCGCTGACTTTTAAGCCTGAAAATTGAGTAAAAAATATCAGTAGCGCGACCAATAATAAAGATAAACAATTTAGTTGGACAACAAAGCGCGAAAGAGTCATAAGCAATTAATACCAAAAATTAGGTCTACTGCCCAAATTAAAAAAAATTATATCACCAATATCTCTGGATATTTTGCTAAACTTAATCATGAGTGTTATCAAAACAAGGAGACAGTTATGCTGTCAGTGAAAGAAGCAGAATCGATCGTTGTAAATTTGGCGCAACCCCTCGACAGTCAGGGGGATGTAGAAACTGTAGACTTACTGGCAGCATCGGGGCGCATTTTGGCTGCAGCCGTCACTGGTTCTCTGGATTTTCCTTATTGGGACAATTCAGCAATGGATGGGTACGCGGTGCGGTTTGCGGATGTGGAAAACTGTAGCGCCGAAAAACCAGTGGTACTCGAAGTAGTAGAAGAGATTCCAGCCGGATATCAGCCTCAAAATACCATCCAATCGGGGCAAGCAGCGCGAATTTTTACGGGTGGCGTGATGCCTGCGGGTGCTGATACGGTGGTAATGCAGGAAGAAACGAGGCGTGAGGGCGATCGTATTTTTATCTTAGTTTCTCCTGAAAAACCGCAAGCATTTGTCAGGCACAAAGGCGCTTTTTATCAAGCAGGAACAACTTTGCTAACTCCCGGTACAGTTATCAATGCCCCAGAAATGGCAGTGTTAGCAACTGCCCAGTGCATTCAAGTTCCCGTTTATCGGCGGCTGCGGGTGGCAATTTTTTCTACTGGTGACGAATTGGTCTCGCCAGACGAACCCTTGGCACCGGGGAAACTGGTAGACTCGAATCAGTATGCTTTGACAGTTTTGTTGGCACAAATGGGATTTGAACCGATTCGATTGGGCATTGTTCCTGATAATGAAGAGGCGTTAAACAAGGCGATATCCGGGGCTGTGGCGACAGCGGATGTGGTGCTTTCTACGGGGGGCGTCTCGGTAGGAGACTACGATTATGTCGAGAAAATTTTGGCAGATTTGGGAGGAAAAGTTCACATTAGTTCTGTGGCGATTAAGCCGGGGAAACCTTTAACGGTTGCTGAGTTTAAACGAGGTAAAAAAAATCAGGATTCGCCGAGTTTGAGTTCGGATTGTCTCTATTTTGGTTTGCCGGGAAATCCGGTTTCGGCTTTAGTCTGCTGTTGGCGCTTTGTTGTGCCTGCTTTGAAAAAGATGTCTGGGCTTGCCCCGGATGCTTGGGGGCCAGAGTTTCTCAAAGCTAGGTGTCATGCTGAATTGCGATCGCCTGGGCAGCGCGAAACTTATGTTTGGGGTAAACTACATTTAGTTGCCGGAGTCTGGGAATTTGAACCTGCTAGCGGCAGCCAAAATTCAGCGAATTTAATTAACCTCGCCAATACGAGTGGTTTAGCAGTTTTGCCACCAGGGGATACCTGGATTGTACCGGGTGAATTCGTGGAGGTTTTAAAAGTTAGTCAGTAGTTAGTTGTTATTGGTTCGGTGTAAGTTTATGTAAAATATTAATAACTAAGTAATCTTCCTTCTTCCTTCTTCCTTCTTTCTTCTTCCTTCTTCCTTCTTCCTTCGTATTATGAGAATTTTAATTGTTGAAGATGACCCGATGATGCAACTGGGATTAGAGCAAGTTTTAGCCGATTCCCCAGAAATAGAAATAGTAGGACAAGCAGAAGATGGCTATTTAGGCGTAGCAGCCGCACTGAAACTCAAACCTGATATTATTGTAATGGATATCGGTTTGCCGCGGCTCGACGGCATAGCAGCGACGCAGCAAATTAAAGCACAACTGCCCGAAGTTCGAGTTGTAATGTTAACTTCTCACACGGCAGAAACTGAAATTATTGCTGCCCTTTCTAGTGGTGCTGATGCTTATTGTATTAAAGGTGCTTCTATAGACAGGCTGTTAGCAGCGATCGCAGCCGCAGCAGAGGGCGCTACCTATCTTGATCCTCAAATTGCCCGGACTGTCATCGAACACCTCAAACCCCCGACACCTGCCTCTACAACTACTTTTGGTCAGTTGTCGCAGCGGGAATTGGAGGTGTTAAGATTAATGGTGGAAGGTAACAGCAATCCCGAAATTGCAGCGGCGCTTTACTTGAGTCCAAATACTATTAAAACTCATGTTCGCGGTATTATGAATAAGTTGGCAGTGGATGACCGCGTGCAAGCAGCAGTTGTAGCGCTGAGAACTGGATTGGTGTAAAGAAGGAAGAAGGAAGAAGGAAGAGGGAAGAAGGAAGAAAAATAATTCAATGTTTTTCAGTTACTAATTCGCAATTTCCAATCCGCAATGCCCGATGCCCGATGCCCAATGCCCAATGCCCAATGCCCCATGCCCCATGCCCCATGCCCAATTCCCAATTCCCAATTCCCAAAAAGTTTATGTCTGAATGGATAGAAATCGGTAAAATTGTAGCAGCTCAAGGTTTGGACGGGGAAGTGCGAGTCTATCCCGATTCGGATTTCCCGGAAAGGTTTATCGAACCGGGGAAGCGGTGGATTTTGCGCCCTAACAAAAGTGAACCGGAACCGATCGAGTTTTTGGGCGGTCGCTACATTCCGGGCAAAGGGCTGTATGCTGTAGAGGTAGAGGGTGTGGAAGACCGCGATAGTGCTGAGGCGCTGCGGGGCTGTAAGTTGTTTGTTGAAAAGACCGATCGACCTTACCTCGAATCTGATGAGTTTTACGTCCAAGATTTGATCGGTATGGAAGTTTTTAACCAGTTAACCGGGGAAATCCTAGGCAAGGTAAGTGATATTATTCCCGCAGGTAACGACCTTTTAGAAGTAGAAACGAATCTAACTGCGCCGGAAACTGTCGCTGCAGAATTGGAAAAGCCAAAACAGCCTGAAACTCCCCAAGCAAATGCTGACCCCAGAAATACCCGCAAACCACGGAAAATTCGCGTTAAAGAGCCTAAATCCACAAAAATATTGATTCCTTTTGTGGAAGAGATTGTGCCAGTTGTTGACTTAGAACAAGGCAGAATTGAAATTGTGCCTCCTCCTGGTTTATTGGAATAATATCATGTCCGGTCGAGCGATCGGATATGATATTAGTTATTAACAATTCGCAATCCCCAATTCCCAATATTAATCCTTTCCTCTATTTGTGAACCGCACTATCAAGTAGCTGATGGAAAGCGCGAAAATTGCAGTCGCCAAACCAATCAAGTCGGCTGCGGTTTTCTTTTCCAGGTCAAGAATGATTATTTTTCGAGATACTGCTATCAAAGAAGTTACAATAACTAGCTCTACTTGAATTACGTGCTTTTTCAGATAAGCTGTAATATTTTCCAAGATTTCCAGAGCAATTAAAACATTTAAAAATAACCCAAATATGACAAACAACGTGTCTTTTAACAAATTATCAGTGTGGTTTACCAATTCTTTTGCTAAAAAAATCAGCAAATCGCAAACGCTGAGGAGAATTACCCAAATCATCGCCAGTGATAAAATTTTCGATATTACTACTTCTACACTTTCTGTAAAATGCAGAAAATTTTCATCACTACTTGACTTGGAAATTTGCCTAAATATTTTTTTCAGCATACCAGTGATTTAGTCTTCATTCTTAATTAAGATTTTGTCATTGTTCGGTACACTTTGCAAGCGCAAAACTCTGTGATTGCCTGGTTTTACGGCATCACCCGGGTACTTGGGAAAAGGCGGCTCTCTTTGCCTGTTATATCTTATAGTTTTTCGTCTCAGCTAGGAATCGATCGCACGCGATGAACTCCTCATTAATAATTTTTGCCATAAGAAAGCCTCTAACTATTGTCTAGCAATAGTTAGAGGCTTTTAATGCGCGGTACGACCACTGAACTAACTATCTATTCTCAACAGAGAATGATTGTTGACTCCCAGGTTGCTCCGACGCAATATACAAGATAGCTAAAAATTTAGCTCGGGTGGTTTAGTAGCGACGAGAATTGCCACCGCGATCGTTGTTACCCCAGTTACCACCACCAGCATTACCACCACGTTCTTCACGGGGTTTTGCTTTGTTGACTTTGAGGTCGCGACCCATCCACTCAGCACCGTCAAGAGCCTCAATGGCTGCGGCTTCTTCGGCTTCTGTAGACATTTCTACAAAAGCGAAACCCCGCATCCGACCTGTTTCCCGGTCAGCAGGCAACTGAACGCGCTTTACTGTTCCGTACTCTCCAAAAGTTTGGTTGAGGTGCTCCTGCGTTACTTCGTAGGATAAATTGCCGACATAGATTGACATTGAACATTCTCCAGAATCAGAGTGTGTAGAGATTTAAATCCGGAGGAACGCCGATCGAACGAACTGCACTGCCGAAAATAAAGCCTTGTAAAACAATTATAGCACCTTGAGGTGCAAACTGCAATTGTCTGACTCTATCAATTAAAAATAAGGCAGAAGGCATTCGCCATAAGGCATTCAGCCGAAGCAAAAACTCCCAATCAAAAAGGAAAAACTCAGAATAAATAAATTTAATTTTCCTTATTCCCGGGCTCTGCCGGGGAAACGCAGTTTTTAGGCTGCGTAATGGCATAAGGATTTTAGGTTTTAGATCGGGATTTGAGATTTAAGATTTATGTGTAGGGTATGTCCGAGTTCAAAATTGCTCGATCGAGAGAGGTTGTCACCCCAAAAAACGGATACAAGCCCCGGACTCCTGTCGGGAAGAGTGCAAAATTTTCGACTCTTGTTCAAGATCCCAGATTCATCTGTGGAGTAAATCTCCAATAGTTCCACGCTCGCGCTCGCCGAACGTCAACCAAGTTCCTCTCGTTTCCCTGTCTATCCCTCCGGCTTCCCGCTCGTTCTTCGGTCATTTGTAACATCCTTAGTTGGACGGCAGCTCAAGAAGTGACGGCGAGGGTGGATTTTGCCCAATTAAATTCCTCAACTTCTGCGGCAGTATCTGCCCCAACCAGCACCAACTGCACCGCACAAGCTTTTAACTCAGGCTGTTTGGAATCTGGACAGCTTGCAGCATGAGTCATGGCATTGGCTTCAGCACCTTCGGCCCACAGAGAACCCCAGTGCATGGGTACAAATAGCGTACCTGGGGCGATCGCCTTTGTGACTTTTGCCGGAAACTGCGCCTTGCCACGGCGCGATCGAACTTCCAGCAAATCTCCCTCCTTAATCTGCAATTGGGCAGCATCGCGGGGGTGAATTTCCAAAAACGGATCGGGGTGCAATTGATTAATTTTCTCTGTTCTACCCGTCCGCGTCATCGTGTGCCAGTGTCCGTAAACTCTCCCTGTCGTCAACACAAACGGATAATTGGGATCGGGAGGTTCTGCCAGTCCCCGCGAGTGATAGGCCGAAAATCTTGCCCGCGCGTCAGGAGTGTGAAAACGCCTGTCAGTATACAGCCGTTTCGCTTCGTTCGCTGGATGCACAGGCTCGTTTTCCCGGCAAGGCCACTGCTGTGGCCCTTCTTGGCGGATGTATTCGTGGCTCAGACCGGTCATGTCGCAAGGCTGACCCCGCGTCAACTGCGCGTACTCTTTAAAAACCTCCGCACTGTTCTCGAAAGCAAAGTGTTGGGCAAAACCCAACCGCCGTCCCACTTCAGCGAAAATGCTCCAGTCGTCGCGGGCTTCCCCGGAGGGAGTGTCGAAACCGGGACAAAAGGTAACGCGGCGTTCGGAATTCGTCATTACTCCGGTTTTTTCGCTCCACTGCGTTGCCGGCAGCAGGATGTGAGCGTAGGCAGAGGTTTCAGTGGGATAGTAAGCTTCTTGATAAATAGTAAAGGGCGATCGCAGCAAAGCGGCTTTAGTGCGTTCCAAATCCGGCATACTCACCACCGGATTAGTAGCTGCAATCCACAGCAACTCGACTTCGCCAGTTTCCAAACCGGTAATCATCTCCCAAGCTGTGCGGCCTGGATTCGGGGAAATGCTTCCCGGTGCGATTCCCCAAAACTCCTCGACTTGGGTTCTGTGTTCAGCATTTTTCACAAATCGGTAGCCTGGAAGCAAGTGAGACAGTCCTCCGGCTTCCCGCCCTCCCATCGCGTTTGGCTGGCCGGTGAGGGAAAACGGGCCGCATCCCGGTTTGCCGATTTGACCTGTCATTAAGTGCAAATTAATCAGCGATCGCACCTTTGCCGTGCCTTCCGACGACTGATTCATTCCCATCGACCACAGCGACAAAACCCGCTGCGACTGTTCCCAGTAGTTTGCCGCCGTTTCTAACTCGCTGACAGTAATGCCACAGCGCGAGGCTACAAACTCCGGCGTGTAGCTGCTAATAACCTCAGAAAAAGCTGAAAAATTCTCCGTGCATTCTTCAATAAACTCAGCATCTATTGCTTGCCTGCGTAACAGCAAATATGCAATCCCATTAAGCAAATCTATATCCGTACCCGGTTTAATTGCTAAGTGCAAATCCGCCGCTTCCGCAGTCGGAGTCCGCCTTGGATCTACCACAATCATTTTGACATGGGGATGCTTTTTGTGGTATTTTGCTAATCGATTAAATACGATGGGATGGCATTCCGCTGTATTGCTACCAATAATAAAAGCGCAATCTGTTAATTCTAAATCGTCGTAACAGCAAGGCGGCCCGTCCGAACCAAAGCTTTGAACGTATCCAGAGACTGCTGAAGACATACACAAGCGAGAATTAGCATCAAAATTATTAGTACCCAGACAACCTTTCATTAGTTTCTGGGCAATATAATAATCTTCTGTTGCGAATTGACCCGAACCGTAAACGCACAAAGCATCGGGGCCGCTGGTGCTGCGAATTGTTTGGATGCGATTAACAATTGCATCGAGAGCTTCGTCCCAGCTAGCGCGACGGAACGGTTGGTCGAGAGTATCTCGCATCATCGGATACAGTAGCCGATCGCTCCGAATAGACTCTGCTACGGTTGCTCCCTTAATACAAACCATGCCCTGACTCGATGGGTGATTGCGATCGCCCCGCACTTTCCAACTTTGTTTTTTGTCGGGAACAACTTCTAGACCGCAACCTACACCGCAGTATGGGCAAAGAGTTTTTATAGTTTCCATCTGGTGATTTTAGATGCTAATTTTTGAAAGCTAATGGGTAATTCGTAATTCATCATTATAGTCGGAACTGAGGGTTCCTGCAAATAACGTTTTAAAATTACTAAATTACCGCAAAAATGCTTCACAGCAACGGACAATACCCTGAATTAAAATTAACCGCTCTCTTACTAAAACTCTCGAGCCATCTGGTTTGTAGTCAGTGGATAGCTGCTTCTAAATCCCTCTCAAACCGAGATACTCCAGCCCTAAATCTTGTCACCCCCACCTATGGGGAGCGAGGAAGATTTTTTGCATGACTCAAATAGCGCGCAGGTACTACTTTTGACCTGGTTGTTGATAGCAATCTGAGATTTAGTGCGGGAGTATTATGTCGCCTACTTCCCTGATTTTACTTCAAATACGCCACCGTTGGTGGGGCTAAAAGTTACTTGGAACTCAGCAGTTTTTTCAGCGCCTGCTGTGGCACCGGCAGAAGTTTGCAAAACAGGCAGAGGAGTTTCTTTGACGAAATCTTTAGCTGCTTTATTTGTGGGATCGAACTGTAGGATATCGCCGTTTTGTTTGACTTTGACCCGATAAGTCAAGCTTTCGGTAAATGTCGGAGTTGTTCTCCATTTTTGGTCGATTTGTGCATACAACTGCTTTCCGATCGCATCGAGTTCGGCTTGGTCAGAAATCACTGATGTGGCAGTGGTGGCAGCAATGGGCGTGGCGCTGTTAGGAGCAGCAATGGGTGCAGGACTTGCAGCAGCGATGGGCGCGGCGCTGTTAGCAGCAGCAATGGGTGCAGGACTTGCAGCAGCAGCAATGGGTGCAGGGCTAGCAGTCGGTGCGATCGAACTTGCTGCGATTTGCGGGCTGGGGGGAGAACTCACAATCGCCCCGGCAGTCGGCGCCGGAGGTGCAGTTTCTGCTAGTTTCGCTTGCTTTAGCTGGCTGGAAACAACAGACATATTGACGGCAGCTAAAGTAAACATTGCTACGAACCACGAGGCTGCCAGGATGCCGCGTTTGATCGACGAGGCTTCTGAGGGTTCGGCAGCGTGAGACACAAAAGGTGCAGGTGCAAGAGGCCTGTCAGCAACCGCAGGCTTTTTGCTAGCAGGTAATGGCATCGGTAGCGCGACGGCTTCTGTCTCCGAGTCCGTTTCTTCACCTTCTTCGTGGTGGGCGTAGCGAGAAAACAGGAACTCCAAAGCAAAGTTGCGAAGTTCGTAGTATTTCGGGTCTTCCATAATCCGCGCCCGGTTGCGGGGACGGCTGAACGGAACGTGCATATCTTCGCCGATGGAAGCAGCAGGCCCGTTGGTCATCATCACGATGCGATCGGCCAAAAACAAAGCTTCATCAATATCGTGAGTAATCATAATGACGGTAATTTTTTCCTTCCGCCAAATTTTCAGCAATTCTTCCTGCAACTCTTCGCGGGTAATCGGGTCTAGAGCTCCGAAAGGTTCGTCCAAAATCAACAGTTTGGGACGAGTTGCCAGAGCTCTGGCGATCGCCACCCGCTGTTTCATCCCCCCGGACAATTGGCCCGGTCTTTTGTTACAAGCTTCGGTCAGCCCCACTAATTCCAAGTGTTCCTGGACGATCGTATTGTGTTCGTCTGCGGACTTTTCCGGGTAAACATTTTCAACGCCTAAGTGAATGTTTTCCGTAGCAGTCAGCCACGGTAGCAGCGAGTAATTTTGAAACACCACCATGCGATCGGGCCCTGGTTCAGTAATCTGCGAACCTTCCAGGGCTACTTCTCCGTTTGTCGGCCCGTTGAATCCCGCAATCATATTCAGCAAAGTTGATTTGCCGCAGCCAGAGTGACCGATCAAACAAATAAATTCGCCTTCATTAATAGTCAGGTTTACACCGTCGAGAACCACGTAAGGGCCTTTAGGAGTTTCGTAGACTTTCGATACGTCTTTAATCGTAAGAAAGTCTTGCTTGGGCGTTTGAAGTGTGGTTTTTTGGGGAGTTTTTAGAGTTTGCATATTTTCAGGATTGGGATTTTGGGTTGAGGAATTAGACATGACAACTTTGGATTGAGAATTTGAAATTAGGGACTTAGGAAGCGGGAAATGTGGAGTCTTGTTTCCTGATTTCTTGCTCCTCATTCCCTCTTCCTATTTGCTGGTTATGCTGGCAGTTTGATGGAACACTGACTGCCTATTTGTTCAATTAAGATTTCTTCAATGCGGACGGCACGTTTGATTTTGACATTGTGAAGATAGTCGATCGGGTCGTCGAGATTAAACACAGTGCCGTCAAATAGCTCGATCGTCCGGCGATCTCTAGCGATATCCGGCAAGCCCAATTCGCGCACTGCTTGACCGAAAACATCGGGTCGCAAAACTCGATCAACCACTTCCACCCAGTTTTTTGGGAACGGGATCAGTCCCCACCGAGCCATCTGCGCCATCACCCACACCATTTCTAGGCGGTCTGGAAAATTGGTTTTGTCAACAGAGAACTGGTTGAAATTGTAGAGCATTTCTGGTTCTGCCTCCGTACCGGAGTTGTACGGATCGATGAACCCTGGACGGATGTCTTTGGGATCGGCGCCGATGTATTGTTCTTGGCTAATCAATCCTAGGACTTCTTCGCGGTTGCGGCGATCGTCGCAGTATTCGCAGGCTTCCAAAAGCGCTTTGACGAGGGCGAGGTGGGTTTGAGGATATTTCTGAGCCCAATCTTCGCTAACACCGAGAACTTTTTCGATGTGTCCGGGCAGAATATCGAGGGAACGGGCCATAACAAAACCCGTACCACTGTTGACTGCGTGGGAGTTCCAGGGGTCGCCTGAGCAGTAGCCGTCAATGTTTCCTGCTTTTAAATTCGATACCATCTGCGGGGGCGGAATCACGGTCAAGCCCACGTCGAGATCCGGGTCGATGCCGCCGGCGGCCAGCCAGTAGCGGAACAGCAGATTGTGCATGGAGGCAGAGTGTACCGTGCCCAAGGTGTGAACTTTATCGGGAGTCTTGGCGATCGCAGCTTTGAAATCCTCTAATGTCCGAATGCCTTGTTTGTAGAGGTCTTTGTTGAAAACAATCGAATTGCCGTTGCGAGAAAGCGTCATGGCGCTACAGATGGGTACAGGGGCTTCACCGTCGAGCCCCAACAACATCCCGATCGGCATTCCGGCGACCATTTGCGCTGCGTCCAGCCGTCCTTCGGCGACTCCTTTGGCGATCGCTTTCCAGCTTGGTTCACGGCTGAGAGTAACTTCTTCCAAGCCGTGGGCTTTGAAAAATCCTTTTTCTTTAGCTACTACTAAGGGGGCGCAGTCGGTGAGGGGAATAAAGCCGATGTCCAGGTTGATTTTTTCCAGGCCGTTGCGGGCGATCACAGGCGGTTGTTGTTTGGCCCGGCGCTGTTTGACCCGCTTTTGCTGGTTGAGAAAGTAAACCATTTCGTTACGCAGTGCGTAGTAACTCGGATGGTTGACAACTTCCATCCGCTTGCGTGGCCGGGGAATGTTCACTTCGAGGATTTGCCCGATTTGCGCTTCCGGGCCGTTGGTGAGCATCACAATGCGATCGCTCAGTAATAAAGCCTCATCCACGTCGTGAGTTACCATCACGCTGGTGACTTTGCTTTCCTCGCAAATTTTCATCAACTGGTCTTGCAAACCGCCGCGAGTTAAAGCATCGAGGGCGCCGAAGGGTTCGTCTAGCAACAGCAATTTCGGGCGAATCGCCAGGGCGCGGGCGATCGCAACTCTTTGTTTCATCCCCCCAGAAATTTCGCCCGGACGTTTGTCGGCGGCGTGTCCGAGTCCGACCAATTTAATGTGGTGTTCGATCACCAACTCGCGATCTTCTTGAGAGTTACCGCTGTAAATTTCATTTACTGCTAGGGCGATATTTTCGCGCACCGTCAGCCAAGGTAGCAGCGAGTAATTTTGAAACACCACCATTCTGTCCGGGCCTGGATCGCGGACTTCGCGTCCTTCTAAAGTAATCCCCCCCTGACTTGCTTTGTCGAGACCGGCGATGATATTTAGCAGCGTAGATTTGCCGCAGCCAGAGTGCCCAATTAAGGTGATGAATTCTCCTTTTTTAATTTTCAGTTCGATATTTTTAAGAGCAATGTATTGCTCTCCATTGGGCAAGTTAAATACGCGGTCAACGTGGTCTACTTCAACAAATACTGACATGGTAATTTTAGGTTAGTTTGTAATTTGTATGATGCTGATTATTAATTGGGCATTGGGCATTGGGCATTGGGCATTAATTTACAACTCATTTCTACCAGTTTGTAGTTGGCAACCATTCCCCATTCGCTATGCCCGATGCCCGATGCCCGATGCCCGATGCCCGATGCCCAAATCCTATTTCTGTTCTTCTGGAACCACTTTGGACGCGATGAAACCAACGATTCTGTCTAAAATTAAACCGACAATTCCTACATAAAGCACTGCTAGAATCACTGCGCTGAGTCTAGAACTGTTGTAAGCGTCCCAGATGAAGAACCCGATGCCGACGCCGCCGACTAACATTTCCGCAGCTACGATCGCCAGCCAAGACAAACCGATGCCAATTCTCAAGCCAGTGAAGATGTAAGGAACAGAAGAGGGAAGCAGGATTTTCCAGAAGTATTTTTGGTTAGGGAGGCGCAAGACGCGGGCGACGTTTCTGTAGTCTTGGGGTATTTGTTGAACGCCTACTGTGGTGTTAATTAGAATCGGCCAAATTGCTGTAATTAAGATTACGAAAAGTGCTGATACTTCGTTAGCTTTTACCCCCATGCCTTCAAAGGGATTGAACTGTTGAAATACTGCCAGGGCGATCGGCAGCCAAGCCAGGGGCGGGATAGTTCTGAATACTTGAAACAGCGGGTCTAAAGCATCGAACATTAGGGAGTTTGTACCGATCAGGATGCCTAAACTGATGCCGAGAGCTGCTGCCAAAGTAAAGCCGATAGCCACCCGCTGCAAGCTAGCCAAAATTTGCCAGAACAAGCCTTTGTCTGTACCGCCATTGTCGAAGAAAGGATTAATAATCAGATTCCAGCTTTCTTGGACAGCTTTGATGGGTCCCGGCAAGCTGGAGTCGGGACTATTGCAGAGGATTTGCCAGATTATCAGCAGAACTGTAATTGCTACCAGCGGGCGGATGATTTTTCGGCGGTTTTTTTGAAGCTGATCCAGAACGAAATTTACTGGATTTTTGCTTTTAGTAACAGCGAGGTTTGTTGCCATTTTTCTTTTTGCAGTATTGTGAATAATCGATTATTTGTAGATACTTTGAAGGGAGCACCATGTCTGGGGTGGGTTGAGTTACGAAACCCAACTCCACTCAATTTTAAAATTGGTCAACTGTCAACTGTCAACTGTCAACTGCTCACTAATTATGCTTTCTTGATTGCCAGACTCTTCAGATATTCTTCTGGTTTTTCTGGGTCAAACTTCACGCCGTCAAAGAAGGTTTCGACACCGCGAGAAGTGGTAGTAGGAATTTGGGCTGCGGGAACGCCAAGTGCTGTCGCTGCTGCTTTCCAAATATCTTCGCGGTTAACTTTATCAACGGTTGCTTTGATGTCGGTAGTTGCCGGGATATAACCCCAGCGAATATTTTCAGCTAAGAACCAAGCATCGTGACTCTTGTAGGGATAAGAAGCATTATCAGCCCAGAATTTCATCGCCACTGGACTAGCGGCTTCAATGCGGCCGGTACCGTAGTCAATTTGAGCTTTAGAGCGACCGATAATATCTGCTACTGGAACTTTTAACCACTTATCTTGAGAGATGATTTGGCACATCTCATCATGATTTTCTGCTTTATCGCACCATTGCTGCGCTTCCAGCACGGCCATTGTAATTGCTTTTGCAGCTTTGGGGTTTTTGTCAACCCAATCTCCTCTTAAACCTAAAGCTTTTTCAGGATGATCTTTCCACATTTCTCCAGTTATTAAGGCGGTGTATCCTACCTTTTGAGTAACTAGCTGAGCATTCCAAGGTTCTCCTACACAAAAGGCTTCCATACTGCCAGATTTCATGTTCGCTACCATTTGGGGCGGCGGTATGGGAATCACGGAAACATCTGTATCTGGATTAATACCGCCGGCTGCTAGCCAGTAGCGTATCCACAAATCGTGGGTGCCGCCGGGAAACGTCATAGCAATAGGAACGTTTTGATTGGCAAAAGCTGCTTTCAGCGGTGCGCTGTCTGTACCTACTTTTAAATCTAGGTATTTTTTGCTGAGCGAAATTGCCTGACCGTTAGTATTTAACCGGGCGAGAATGTACATCGGCACTGGCTGATTGCCTTTGGTAATTGTGCCTAATGTCATTTGGTAAGGCATCGGAGATAAGATGTGGGCTCCGTCAATGCCGCCTTTTTCGGAACCGAGCTCTAAGTTGTCGCGAGTAACTGGCCAAGATGCTTGTTTGGTAACTTGTACGTCTTTCATGCCGTACTTGGCAAATAACCCTTTTTCTTGGGCGATGATTAAGGGTGCTGCGTCGGTGAGGGCGATGAATCCGAGTTTGGCTGCGGTAACTTCTGGCGCGTCGGCGGGGTTGATGTTGACTGCTGGGGCGGCGGTGGGCGAAGCGCCGCCGGGTGTGGCGTTAGATGTAGTGGGACTGGAACTGCAACCGTGGGCTAGGAGGGTGCCGGCTGCTGTTGCTCCAGCGGTGATGATGAATTTTCTTCTAGAAAGGTTGCTCATTTGTCTTGAATTGTTGTTGTACTTGGAGATGGTGGAAATGTGAGATGTGATATCAATTCCGGTTGCACCGGAATGATTGTTGACTGTTGACTGTTGACTGTGAAATGGCACAATCTGGTTTTTCCCGATCGCATTTCCCAATGTCAGATTAGGCGTCGATCGTCACTTTGCCGATCG
The DNA here is from genome assembly GCF_036700645.1 of Microcoleus sp. S36b_A4. Classification (NCBI taxonomy): domain Bacteria; kingdom Bacillati; phylum Cyanobacteriota; class Cyanophyceae; order Oscillatoriales; family Microcoleaceae; genus Microcoleus; species Microcoleus sp. S36b_A4. Next base: position 16,030 of record NZ_JAUBPI010000104.1, read on the forward strand.
CCCGCGCGCTGCAAGTTAAAATGAACCCTGGTTCTAAGTCTGCCGCCGCGTCTGGTTTGCTATCGTAGACTGTTTGGCCTTCTAGGAGTTTCTGCTGGCAAGTGCCACAGCTTCCCGACCGGCAATTGCTGTCAAGTTCGACTCCGGCCCGTTCGGCAACATCGAGAATGAACTCATCTTCGCTGCAAGCAACTTCTTTGCCCGATCGAGCGAAAATAACAGTAGATGTCTGAGGTTTGGCTGCCGAGACTGCTGTTTCGCCCTCCTCAACCGTCAATTGCAGTTGCCGGTTCAGCAAAGCTACATCCCCTGTAGTCTGTTTGGGAACTGCCCCAAACTGCTCGACTAACAATTGATACAGCAGTGGTTTGAGGTCTTCGCAAGGGATGCCTTTTTGGACGCAAGCACCCAAATGAGCGTCTTTGCCAACAGTGCCTCCCATGTAGATGTCTACACCTTCGAGGGTTTTGCCGTTCTTGCGAACTTTTGTTCCCATCAAACCAATGTCTGCTACCTGGGGTTGACCGCAGGAATTGGGGCAGCCCGTCCAGTGAATTCTCACAGGTTTGGGAACTGAAAGTTCGGCTTCGAGTTCCTCAATCATTGCCACGGATCGGCTTTTGGTTTCGATGAGGGCGAAGTTGCAAAACTTGGCGCCGGTGCAGGAAACCAAGGCTCGTGTCAGCGGTGCGGGGTTGATGGAAAAACGCTGCAACAGCGGTTCTTTGACCAGCGATTCTATCCGCGAGTCGGGAACGTTGGGAATAATCACGTTTTCTTCGACAGTGAGCCTGAGCTCGCCGCTACCGTAAACCTCGGCGATTCTGGCCAAATCGAACAAATCCGATGCCTGCAGGCGTCCGACGGGAACGTGCAGCCCTACATAGTTGAGCCCTGATTGTTTTTGGGGGTAGATGCCGATGTGGTCGCGTTTGTCCCAGACGATTTCATCTTTGGGCGCGGCGGCGGGCAAAGTGCGCCCTAATTCTTGTTCGACTTCGGCTCGGAATTTTTCGATTCCGAGTTCGTCAATCAGCCACATCAGCCTCGATTTTTGGCGGTTTGCTCTTGGGCCTTGATCGCGAAACACAGTTAAAATTGCTTTGCACAAATCTACAACGTCGCTGGGACTTGCCCATGCGTTGAGAGGAATTGCAGCTTCGCAGCGTTTGGCGGAGAAGAAACCGCCGACTAAAACGTTAAAGCCGATGTTGCCGTCTTTGTAAGCCGGTACGAAGGCGATGTCGTTGATTTCGGCGTGGACTGAGTTGTCGCGGCAGCCTGCGATCGCAATATTAAACTTTCTCGGCAAATTTGAAAACGCGGGGTTGCCTTCGCCGCTGTTCGTAATCATGTCTTGGACTTGGTTCGCCAGTTCCCGCGTATCAATCAGTTCGTCGGCGTCGAGTCCGGCGACTGGGGAACCCGTGATGTTACGCACGTTGTCCATGCCAGACTGGATGCTGGTCATGCCCGCTTCTTTGAGGCGGCGGAAGATGTCGGGTACGTCTTCGATGCGAATTCCGCGCAATTGCAGGTTTTGTCTGGTGGTGATGTCGGCGCTGCCGTCGTCGCCGTAGCGTTGGACGATTTCTGCTAGGGTTCTGGTTTGATTGCTAGTAATGATGCCGTTGGGCAAGCGCAGCCGCATCATGAATTTGCCGGGAGTTACTGGCCGAAAGAAGATGCCGAGCCATTTGAGGCGGTGCTCGCGATCGATTTCGTCCATTGCTTCCCAGCCGATTGCGGCGAAGTGGTCGAGTTCGGCTGTTAATGTTAAGCCATCTTTTTCGGCTTTGAGTTTTTCAAACTTGTTCAGGCTCGCTTGGGCTTTGGGTTCTACTGTTTGGGTCATCGGTTTACCCTCGCTGCTGACTTGTGTGGGGAGGTATTGACTTGGAGCATAAAGTGTGTGTTTCCTGCTAACCTTAGTGACTGTATGGATTTAAAACTGTATATTTAGTTACTAGATGGAATTTCTTTTAAGCATGGTTGGTCTTCTGTAAACTTGAGCTTGACTGGGCGCTGGCTCGAAGGTCGCCAAACTATTTATGGTTATAGTTGCTACCGATGATTCGGTCGATCGCTGCGTTTCGATGCACCTTTGTTATGAGCTAATGTAAGGCCCACGATTGTAAATATTCGTAGCTATTTTTACAAAATATTGAGTTTTATGAATATTTCGCATAGGGCCGATGCGTTTTATACATGGGAAATGGGTAAAGACACCCCCAAAACGGAAAAATCTCTCTAAATCTTTAGATTTAGGAGGGGAGAGGGAGAAATTGGAATATCTAAGATTAATGTTGTGAGTGCGATCGCAGACTTAAAACGAGATTGTCACAACATTAGAGCGGTCGCTGTCACACAGTTTGCCTCAAAACATCACATTGTGTGCTATGCCAGCGTCACTCTTGATTTTCCAAGAAAGAGAGATGATATAAGCATCGAATTCAAGGAATGTCTCATGTTTTTAGTTCAACTTCTCCCCGGCGCTATTTCCGAAATGCTTGCTTCTGTTACGGATACGGGTTGTTTGACTTTAGCCGATCGCTACGGCTTGATGGCTGCTGTTTTGGATGACTCTCTCGACGATGAATACAGACATTCAATTAACCGCCTGCTGCGTTCTGTGATCAAGGGAAGAGTCAAGATAGTCAACGAACTGTCGGCGATATATTAACAGCATTTAAAAATTTGATTGATTTATGCAGCGCATAAGAGTGCAGAAACCACCGACGGAGTTAGAAGGAACCCACCATGCCTGCAGATGTATGGCAGAAAGTTAATTGGGTGTTCTAAAAACGTGCGATCGTTCTTGCCGTATGATTTTTTTTGATTATCCAATTCTCGCTTTGGGCGGCACTTACAGAAAAAGTGCTGATTCATGAGAGCCTGTTGGGTTGAACGCTGATGGTAAAATTAGTAAAACTGCTGTGCGCGATCGGGATTTTAGAAGTTTGAGGAATGAAGTCCTCCCAACCAACGTAATTATAATTATTGAACAGCGCTGGGGATGAAAGACTATTTATGAAAATTATTAATTAAACAATCGAATTATTAAGAGAATCCGGCATCTGCATCTACAACATCACGCCCCTATTGTCAAAATTAATTGGTAATTGATAAAAAATTAATTAAGTCGATCGGCCAGAAAAACAATAATATTTTGGAGAGGCGAGTACCGCCTATATGTGGACTAGCCGGCAGTTTATTGCTGTTCTCAACCGCCCAAAACCGGTAGTCGGTTTATTTGCACCTACAGCACTTATGCAGCCCCACTATAATACTGTGCCTGCGTCAGTCCTATATAGCAATCCTAAATGATTTGTGTAATTCTTGTAGGAGCTCTCCCCACGCCCGGTTGCCCCGATGCAGGCTGAGGTAGGCACTTGTAGCACTACCCCTACATATTTTTACAACTGATGCGAGGATTGCTGTATTTAGCTACTCGCATGAGTTCGTTGTTTTAACCAATCTAGTTGATAGGATTTAACCTGACCAAATATGTAGCAAAACTTTAAGGAATTCGGCCCGAATGTATGATTTACTAAATAAAAATTAAAAACTGTCGATCGATCAGACTGGACAATTTAACAATGATTCCCAGGGAGCATTTTATGAAATCCATTGCTAAAAACAGCATCCACTGGACTTACTCAGTGGCTATTTTCTGTGCCATTTTCGCACTACAGCAACAAAAAGCTACAGCAGCAACGCTATCTAACGGATGGAATTATGCGATCGATTCCTTCAACGACGGCGTGACAGGGCCCCAAATCGGTGGCGGGGAATTTGAATTTTACGGCATCGCCATCAAAGAAACATCAGATACAGCTTTTATCGCCATCAATTCTAATCTAAGTTTAGCAGGATATGCCGACCCACTAGCTCAAAGAGGCAACATCAACTACGGCGATTTCTTCTTCAATTTTTCCGGTCAAAACTTCAATACAGCTAACGCAAACGGCAGCTTGTTTGGTATCCGCTTTGCCGAAGGAAATGACTCCGGCGTGGCGACAACAGGCGTTTACACTGAAGTTCCCCCATTGACAAAAGGCGTCGGAGTATGTAGGGTAAACCTTTGGAGGATTTTGACTCCGGTTTTACT
>NZ_JAUBPI010000105.1:0-19952 GCF_036700645.1 Microcoleus sp. S36b_A4
TTTTTTTCTAATTAACTATTTTTATCGATTTTATCATGATCTTGCCTCTGTCTCACATTTATTTGAAATGACTATAACCGATGCGTTTATGGCAATGGATCTCGACTTTCGCTTGACCTATGCTAATGAAGCCGCACAACGAGTGTCGCGAACTCCCCTAGAAGCAATGCTGGGCAAAACGATGTGGGAAGCCTTCCCAGGCACGATCGGCAATCAGTTTGAAGTCCAGTATCGCCGATCGCTCAGCGAGCAAATCGCGGTGGACTTTGAGGAATATTATGCTCCGTTTGATTTGTGGGTTGAGGTTCGCGTTTATCCTTCCCCGACTGGGCTGTCTCTTTTCTTCCGGGATATCAACGATCGCAAAAAAATTGAGCAGGAACGGGAACGGTTTCTGGCCGTCGGTTCGGATTTGCAAGTGATTACGGGCATAAACGGGTATTTCCACTGGGTCAGCCCAACCTTTGAACGAACCCTCGGCTGGACACCAGACGAAATGACATCCCGCCCCTGGACTGAGTTTGTCCACCCAGAAGACCTGGGCACCTCCATTGCAGAAGCCGACAGTCTGTTATCGGGTAACAAAACCTTTTCGTTTGAAAACCGTTACCGGCACAAAGATGGCTCCTACCGCTGGTTTCTCTGGAATGCCAAGCCGTACCCAGAAGAACAAGTGATTTACGGCGCTGCCGTTGACATCACCCCTCGTAAGCAGGCTGAGGCCACACTGCGCGAGAGTGAGGCGCGGCTGCGATTTATGTTAGATGCCTCCCAAATTGGCGATTGGGATCTCGATCTCACGACGCAGCCTTACACTGCTCATCGATCGTTCAGACACGATCAAATCTTTGGCTATGAGTCGCTGCTGCCGGAATGGAACTACGACATTTTCTTGAGCCACGTTCATCCCGACGATCGCGCCTTTGTGAATGAGAAGTTTCAAGAAACCCTTTCAGCCAATACCAACTGGAACTTTGAATGTCGAATCATCCACGGCGATCGAAGCTTGCATTGGATTTGGGTACGCAGCAGCGTTTATTGTGACTCCAGTGGTAAACCGACTCGGTTGTTAGGAATAGTGATGGATATCACCGATCGCAAACGGGCGGAAGCAGCCTTGCGTGAAACCGAGGAGCAAAGCCGGAATATTCTAGAGAGCATTGGTGAAGCATTCTTTGCCCTGGATGATAACTGGCGGTTCACCTACGTCAATCAATTTGCCGAAACATTGCTCGATCGCATTCCGGGTGATTTGATTGGCAAGAATTTATGGGAAGAATACCCAGGGCTGATTGGTAGCGAGTTTGAGCCGATCTATTGGAGCCCCATGCGCGATCGCGTGCCTGCGTCACTGACGGCGTTTTATCCCGACCACGATCGTTGGTACGAAGTCCGCACCTACCCTGCCACACAGGGAATCACCGTTTATTTCAAGAATGTCACCCATCAAATTCAAGCCGAAGCAGTCCTGCGCCAAACGTCCGCCGAACTCGAACGGCAACTGCAAAAGTTCAACGCCTTTAAGTCTTCGGTGCCGGACTTTATTTATACATTCGATTTGTCCGGGCGGTTCATTGATATCAACAAGCCGTTGCTCGACCTTTGGCAAAAATCCTTCGCTGAAGCCATTGGCAAAACCTTTTTTGAATTAGATTACCCAGTGGATTTAGCCCTCAAACTTCACAATCAGATTCAGAAAGTGATTCAGACGCGCCAACCGCTTAAGGATGAAACGCCATACACCAGCGCGTTCGGTACAAGAGCTTACGAGTATATTTTTGTGCCCGTTTTTGATGCAGAGGGTGCTGTGGAAATGGTAGCGGGTGTAACGCGCGACATCACCGATCGCAAGCAAGCCGAAGCTGAACGCGAGAAGCTTCTGCAACAAGAGCAAACCGCACGAGAATCCGCCGAAACCGCCAACCGCATCAAAGATGAGTTTTTGGCGGTGCTGTCTCACGAGCTGCGATCGCCCCTCAATCCGATTCTCGGCTGGTCGAAGCTGTTGCAGCTAAACAAACTGGGCCCTGCAAAAACGGCTAGCGCCCTTGCCTCGATCGAACGCAACGCCCTACTCCAGTCACAACTGATTGATGACCTGCTCGACACCTCCGGCATTCTGAGCGGCAAACTGAGTTTGAATCGGATGTCCGTTGATTTGAATATGGTGATCTCGGCCGCCTTGGAAACCGTTCGGCTAGCAGCCGAAGCCAAGTCGCTGGAAATTCAAACAAGCTTTTCACCCGGCATCGGAATGGTAATGGGCGATTCCGGGCGTTTGCAGCAAGTAATCTGGAATCTTTTATCCAATGCCGTGAAATTCACCCATCAAGGCGGGCAAATTAGCGTTAGGTTAACCCAAACTGGAACTTATGCCCAGATTCTTGTCACCGATACAGGAAAAGGCATCAATCCTGAGTTTCTGCCTTATGTGTTTGAGCATTTTCGGCAAGAGGATGGAGCCATAACTCGTAAATTTGGGGGTTTGGGATTGGGGCTGGCGATTGCACGTCAAATTGTGGAATTGCACGGCGGCAAAATTTGGGTTGAGAGTAGGGGTGAAGGACGGGGAGCCAGCTTCACCGTTGAACTTCCTCTTTTGCATACCGCGAATCTGCTTGAAGAAGTTGCCGATACAACAGAAGCTCGATGGGACGATCTTCACCTGGCCTCTGTGCGCGTGTTGGTTGTGGATGATGAACAGGATTCACGCGAGTTTGTGGCATTTGTAGCGGAACAAGCCGGAGCCAAAGTGACTGCCGTTGGGTCTGCGATCGAGGCACTGCAACTGCTCTCAACCACACCCTTCGATATCCTCCTGTGCGACATCGGAATGCCAGATATGGATGGCTATATGCTAGTGCGGCAAATGAGATCTCTACCACCAGAGCTGGGCGGGCAAATTCCGGCGATCGCCCTGACTGCCTATGCTGGAGACTTTAATCAGAAACAAGCTCTTGCTGCTGGGTTTCAACATCATGTTGCAAAACCTGTCGAAGCGAATGAGTTAGTCAAAGCAATGCTGAAATTGCCTCTGAGACTGCATCGCTGAGTCCGAATTTTAATAGATTGTCGATCGCCGACAATCTATTAAAACCCGTCCCCACAACTGAATTATGACTCTTGAATCCTGAATTTTTTATTGTTAAAAGTTTTGAGTTTTGAATTAAAGATTCTTTAATTTAAAACTCAAAACTATTTTCTTTTAATCAACTCATCAATCCCGGCTGTGAGTAGCTCCATTCGGCAAAATTGCCCCGCCCAAAGCTGCTTCATTCAAATTATCAACATTCAAGCTGGCCCCAATCAAATTAGCCTCCGACAAATTAGTTCCTGTCAAATTCGCCCCTGTCAGAGAGCTCAGCAGTAAACCCGCTCCCGACAAATTGGCGTGACTCAAATTCGCCCCCCGCAAATCCGCTTCCAGCAAGCTAGCACCTGCTAAATTCGCACCGCTCAAATTAGCTCCCCGCAAAGAAGCTTTGTTCAAATTAGCAGCCCTCAAATCAGCATTGTGCAGAATCAAACCATTTAAATTAGCTTTACTCAAATTAGCTCCCTGCAAGTCGGCACCGCTCAAATTAGAACCATTTAGATTGGCAGATTGCAAGTCAGCACCGCTCAAGTCAGCACCGCTCAAATTAGCAGCGCTAATAGAAGCTTCCCGCAGACTTGCTTCGCTCAAAGAAGCCCCAACCAAATTGACGCCGCTGAGATTTCCGCGATTGAGATAAGCCCGGGTTAAAGTTGCTCCGCTCAGGTTTGCCCCGGTCAAATCTACCTCGCTGAGAATCGCTCTCGTCAGATTTGCTCTACTTAAGTCAACCCCGCTCATAATTGCTCGGCTCAGCGTCGCCCCGCTCAAATTAGCCTCCGTTAGTTTTGAGCCGCTTAGCAAACAAGCTCCTACTAAACTCGCTCCCGTCATCACAGCTTTGCTCAAGTCAGCCTGAGACAATATTGCTCCGCTGAGATTTGCCCCGCTAAAATCTGCGGAGATCGCCACAGTTCCAGTTAAACTAGAACTCCCGAGGTTAGCTTCAATTAATTTCGCCTTAGACAAATTAGCCCCGCTCAAGTCGGCGGCGTTTAAATTAGCTCCAATCAGTTTGCTTCTAATTAAGTTGGCACCTTTCAAATTAGCGTTGCTCAAATTTGTTCGACTGAGATTAGCTTCACTCAACTGAGCTGCAATGAGGTTAGCTCCTCGAAAATCTCGTTCCCCGTTTCTATGTCTAATTAAAAGTTCATCGGCACTTAAAAGTTCAGTGAAATTCATAAAAAAATTGAGTGAGTTTCCTTAATTTCTCGATGTTCTATGTTGTGTGAAAGTTTCTACTATCGTGTTTGCCAGTCAGTTTTTAAAACTTAAACTGCCACCTTGACAATTGTCAAAACTGCTTGATTTCTACCATCACCCTGCTCACCTAGTTATAATTTACGAAAATAAACCTGGTTCTGGTATAATCTGATGAGGTTGGCTAGCGCGGAAGTTATTAAAAAAAACCGCGTTTCTAGCCGCCTGTAAGTCCTGTAAGTATTATTTTGCTAGTAATTAGTTGGCGATTGATATTAGTTGTTAATAATTAGTTGTATTTGTACTAACTGTAACCACTAAATATTACCTGCTAACTCTTTACCAAAATACCGAGAAATTGTCGATCGATCTTGTCAAGGTTGATCGAATATTTGGGGTATTGGGGGTGGCATCCGCACCGCCTTCTGACCCGAAAATTTGCCAGTACAGGCGATCGAATTTATGAGTGCAATCAAGAAAGAAGATATCGGAGCTTCAACCCCTAATGCCTTCTAAATAAGTGCTTTCTACCTTCGATGAACCCGGACGGCAGCGCCAGGCCAGCTCAGCTAGTGTCACCTCCCCCCACTGTGCTCCGTGCCAGTGAAAACCAACAGGAAGGCTGTTTCCCTCGGAGTGCTGAGCGAGTCGCCGGCGAAGCAAGCAATACGCTGTGCTGAGCCTGAGATTGCGCGAAAAAATGGTTCGCGAGTCGTTCCCCTATTCCCGCGCTGCTGTGCTTGCTGTTAATGTTTTCTCGATCCATGAGCGCTTGCGGTTCTAATTTACAGAACACTCGACACCAGACGCGCTCCCGGACATAAAAGCTGTTCCTGGGCTTCTCAAATGCTTCTCTGAGGCATTCCCAGAAAAACTGTATTCATGCCGCAGGTCTTGCCAACAGCAATTGGGCTGCTACAGCCAAGCAATGACCAGCCTAAGTCTGGCGGGAAAGCGACGACAATATTATTCTAATAGTTGCCGACCACTGCATGCCGTACTCGGCGCGCGGGACTGGCTACTTCACCTGTATAAGTTGCTGAAATTAGCTACCCATAATTAAAGATAGTCGCTCTTTGACTAACTGGGCAATATCTGTGGTAATTTAGGTCATTCAATTTGATAATACTGCGGGGTTTAAAATCTAGCAGTAGTGAGTGTTACAGACTAAAAAACCGCTGCGGATTTCTGCTGTAAAAATTCAGGGAGCCGATCGATCCACTGGTGGAAAGCCCACCTTGCCAATCAAAATTAAACTTTTGACAGGTGGCTTTTTGAAGTTTCCAGAACAAAACAAAAGCCGGCTTTCAGAGAAAAAGCCGACTTTTGAGATAATTTTACCTACGAAGCGTAAAACCGCTAGCTCGCCGCTGTTGGTTGGATCACTTTCCACAATCCGAGTGCGCGAGTGCGACTACCCTGCAGAAAGTAGAAACAATACCCAAACAAAGTCTGAATTATTAAACCCGACGGTGGCCGGTGACACCCTGATTGGGATCGTAAATATCAGCCGTAGTATCAACGCCGGGAGTGCCAGGAGCGCCGTAATCAGCCCGAGCACTATCGACGCTGGGATTATAGTCGTAGGTGTTCCAATGCTGAATGCCTCCGCGGCTCAGGATGGTTTCAGCTCTAGCGACTTCTGCTTCGCTGCCGTCAACCAGTACCAAGTAATCTCCCCTTGCCACGCGATCGTTGTATGCTCTAGCTTCCTCTTCGGGAATTCCCATACCGACTAAAGCTCCGATCAAGCCGCCTGCTGCCGCACCCAAAGCCGTACCGGCTAGTGTAGTGGCAATCGCCGTAGCTGAGGCTCCTGCCAGCATAATCGGCCCGATGCCCGGAATTGCTACTAGGCCCAGACCTACCAACAAGCCCGTCAAACCTCCCAAAGTACCACCTGTGAGTGCGCCCTTTGTGGCCCCTTCATCGGATTTGTTGTCCGCGCTGTCGTGCACGTCAATGCCTGCGATATCGCCTTTAGACTCAGCATCCTTAGCGATAACCGAAACCCGATTCATGTCGAAACCGGCAGTTCTCAGTTCTCCCAGTGCGTGTTCAGTCTCGCGACGGGTTGAAAATACTCCCACGGCGCGCTTCTGGTGGCCCGAAGCTCTGCGGCCAGTGTCTGCCGGCACATCGTAAATGCCCCAATCCTGAATGCCCCGCACAGTCATAATGCCTTCGGCTGTGGCAAGTTCGGCATCTGTTCCTTCTACGAATACCAAATATTCTCCACGGGAAACGCGATCGTTATAGACTTTAGCTTTTTCTTCGGGAACTCCCAAGCCGACCAAACCGCCGACCAAACCGCCTGCTGCTGCCCCAATCGCGCCTCCGATTACAGTATCTGCCAGCAGAGTTGCGATCGCACCCCCCGCCATCACCGGGCCAACTCCCGGAATCGCTAGCGCTCCAATGCTCCCGAGTAACCCAATCAAACCCCCCGTCACGACTCCCGCTGTCGCGCCTGCTTTTGCGCCGCCGCCCACTTTGTCGTCGGTACCCTTACCAGTACCAGTGCTAGCGCCGGCAATTTCGCTGCGATCGAGATTTTCGCCAACTACCGAAACTTTATTCATCGGAAACCCGGTACTTTGCAGCTCCATCAGGGCTAGTTCCGTATCTCGGTAATTAGAAAATGCTCCTACAGCTCGCTTGTGTTGACCTAAAGCCATTTTTTTTCTCCTGAAAAATATACTACTTTTACACAACCACAGAATTTATGCTCTGCCATCAATCACATTTAGTCATTTTTTCCCAACAATTTTCATCGGTCGCTGGGAATAACTTCCCACTCTATCTTCAGGTTGGTTTCCAACTAATTCTCCGGGAGGGTAAATCAGGAATTGGGAAGGGGAATTTGCAGGTGTTGCGCGAGTTTTGAGTGCGTGAATTTAAAATTCAATTTAAACTCTTTAACTTAAAACTCTGATCGATCTCCCTAGAGAGTCACCTAAGCGTTGCAATCCGCTCCGCAAGCAATCTTACAATGCCAAACTTTACCCTCTTCCCTCAGACTTCTCTCCTAGATAACTACATCCTTCTTCCTTATTTCCCTCGGAATTCTTCCTTCCAACTTATTGATTGCTGCTAGGCGATGCGGGAGCAGCGGGGGCGACAACAGCCGTAACATTGACATCTTTAACACCCTTAATCTCTTTAGCTAGTGGCTCAATTTTAGCTAAATCAGTTTGATTGGGGACTGTGCCACCTACGGTGACAACCCCGTCTTTTGCGTCAACAGTTAGCTGACCTTTAGTGATGTTTACTTCTAACTTGGAGCGCACTTCACTTTGGAGGTCGCCATCGGCTCTTATTGCATCGCCACCAGTCACATTGTTGCGCTGTTCTCTGGCCCTGATATCAGAATTTGCTTGGTTTTGGCGAATCTGGCTAGTGGCGTCACCCTGAGTTTTTTGAACTGTCTCGGCTGGGGGCGGGCTAGTGGTATTTCCTGTGGCAGAATTAGGAGAATCAGCGCTAGTTTTAGCTCCTTCGCTGCAAGCAGCAGCTCCAAATAACAGGAGACCGCTCAGGATAATTGGTGTTAGTTTGTTCATAATATATTAATACCCTCCGGGTAAGCTTTCGATGAGGCTGACTTGGTTGAGCCAGATGGGAGCCAGATGGAGCAAGGCAGCATCTTTGTTTATGCTTTCTGATTTTTGCTTTCGGCGATTTAAAAATCCTTATATCAAATATATAAATTTGAGCAAGTATCTACATCGCTCCACGGGTGTAAAATTAATCTATATCGTTAGATAGAGTACAAAAAATACAATAAGGTATTAAGCCAAATTTAGCTTAATGGAGTTTTGGCCAAATTATTACTCAAAAACCCGGTTGATGGCGACCTTTTTTGTTGCCAAAGCCACTATTTTCCTAAACACCGAGTTGCCAATCGTAAGTTTTATTAATAAATTCGATCGCCATTCCCAACTTATTTTTCTCTCTTCCCTGAAACCTGTGATTTATTCGCTCAACATCTCTCCGTTAAATCTGTTAAATCTCATACACTACTCATTGCCAAACTTCCTGCTTCAAAACAAACGAAAAGAGTCGAGAAATTTTTGAGCATTTTCTGGTTCTGGAGTAGTGGCAACCAGCCCATAAACGCGCGTTTCCACCAAATAAACTTGACCTACACCTACAGGTTCAGTGGGAGAAAGTGGCTGAAACTCAAATTCTTTTCCCGGATAGCCTCCGAGGGAAATATCCCGCACTTGCAAGACTTTAGCATTCGCTGCCACGACAAAAAAATCAACGGCATTATTTAAAGTAATTCTGATATTATTGATATTATTGTTCCTCAGCCGAAAATCTAGGTCAAAGTATTGAAGCAAATAAGTTTCTTTGTTTTTTAATTTCGATCGATATGTATGAGCAATAATTTGATTTGAAAAAATTTCGGAATTAATTTTGGGATTTGCCGGCATATCGATCGCAAACTGACCCATCGCTGAGCAAAATGGCTGCCACTCTGGCGTCTGAATGGCTGTCCGCAGCGGGGCTGGTTGAGATGCAGCGGGACGGGCAAACTTGACAGGGTATGAAAGTAATGTAGCAGTAACTAGAAGTAAATACAGAAATTTCATTTGGGTAAAAATTATATATGCCCGATCGATCTGCGCTAGCCTAGAAATATATCCGCAAAGGGGGGATTTATGCTGAATATTATATTTACTCAACGGCGAGGCAACTCTCAAGAACGCTCTAAAATCACTAAAACCAATAAAACCAATATACTCGCTGCTGTAAATACTTGGCTGGCTGTGTGTCTCCTGGCTGCGGTCACAGGTTGTGCAAACAGCCCCAACAGCAAGGCACTCGAAGAATCATTAGCCGCCGATCCGAAATTAAAACAAAATCCAGTAGTTTTCTCTTCCCCGCCACCAGCGACAGCTATTGAGACAAACTCTACCGCCAAACTTCCTCCGGATTTTCCTACGGAGATTCCACTCTATCCTAATGCTGAGTTAATCGAAGTTAGTGGGCAAACAGATTCGTTGCCCAAAAATGTGCGACTGCGCTGGGAGAGCACAGATCCGGTTAATTCGGTTCAAAACTTTTACTCCACAGAGTTTGGGCGTCGCAACTGGGAAATAGTCAGCCGCCCCACCGCCGAGGGACAAGGTTCTTTGATAGCAACGCGAGATAATTTGCGGGTAACAGTGTCGCTTTCTCCTACTCAGAAAGTAGGGGGTTCTACAGAATTTGCGATCGACTACAGCAAAGACAGCCCAGAAATTGCCACCAGTCCCCAACCTAACAATTCCGAGTCTAGCGCATCTCCAACCGCTTCACCAAATTCATCTAATTCAGAGGGAACTACTCCAACACCATCCGCGTCGCCAAAATCAGCAAACGTTAGCCAACTAGACACCCAAATTCCTCAACAGTTGCGGCAGTATGTGGCTGATTTAAGTCAGTTGGAAGTGCTAAAAGTGCGAGCGACAGAAAATGGTAATTTAGAAACAGCCAGCACTTTGCCCAAACCCAACAAAATTGTCACTCGCCGCGAATACGCCCGCTGGTTAGTAGCAGCTAACAATCAGATTTATGCTAGCCGTCAAGCCAAACAAATTAGATTAGCAGTAGACTCTAGCGAACCAGCCTTTTCTGACGTACCCAAAACTGACCCGGATTTTTCAGCTATTCAAGGTTTAGCAGAAGCCGGTGTAATTCCGAGTTCACTTTCTGGAGAAACTAAAGATGTGAAATTTCGTCCGGATGCACCTTTAACTCGCGAAACAATGATTCTTTGGAAAGTGCCTTTAGATAGTCGTCAAGTTTTACCGACAGCTAACATTGACGGGGTGAAAGAAAAATGGGGCTTTCAAGATGCTTCTAAGATTGATTCCCAGGCATCGCGGGCAGTTTTAGCTGATTTTAACAATGGAGATTTGGCGAATATTCGCCGCGTTTTTGGTTTTACTACTCTGTTTCAGCCGAAGAAATCAGTCACTCGCGCCGAAGCTGCTGCTAGTTTGTGGTATTTTGGCGTTCAAGATCAGGGATTGTCTGCTAAAGATGCCCTGGAAGCAAAGTCTCCACCTGCGGAGTAGAGTTTTTTTGGGGTGGTTAAAAGTTTTGAACACACCATCTAGTTAGCCAAAACCAAGAAATCGGGTTTTTTCTCTGTAACACAACCCGGTTTCTGCGTCCAAGACTGACGAAATTGTACCAATTTTTAATTAATCGGTGTGCGATCGCCTGCAACGAAAATTGGAGCTTGAGTTTCTAGGATTTCTGTGAATATGGCTGACCCAGAAACCGACTTTTATCTAGGAAAATGCTCAGTAAAATGCGAGGCATATCTGGTGAAAAAGCCCGTTTCTTTTCCTCTGGAGGAGTTATCGTAAAAAACCTTTTCCTAAATTATACATTGGCTTTTCTTCCTTGTGGCCTACCCTAGGGGATAGATTTTTTTTGCTTTAATCTTAATTTCTGTATCCTGCCATACAACCGCTGCATTGGGGGGCAAATTTTATAGATATTTCAACCAACACTGTTTTTAAAACTCTCAGTAGGATTCCGGATGCCGTAGCGGCCTTAACGATAAATGAACAAGAGTGTTTGAGCTCTTGGAGAGCATTTTTTAATGTACGATATTACCTTATTTACCCCGCAAGACATGGCTAAATGCAGCTTAGTCCTGCGCCACTTAGGTAGAAATACTGCTAGTATGGAAGCCAGCAGCCAGAAGATTGTTAACTATATTTACCGACATTTTTGCAATTCGCAAACTGGAGAAAATTCCTGTGCCTTAGTGCGTTTGTTCAAAACTCATCCCTACGGGGAATTAGAAGACTCATTGCAACAATCTGCCCGCCGCTTGATGAAGGGAAATTCCCCCACCACCGACATGAAATGTTGGACTCTGCTAGCAGCCGCAGGCCCTGAACCGCAGTGGAATTCTCGGCACACAGCAGCAGAAAATACAGCTATTCCATTACTTAGCACAAAATTAGTGGCTCAAATGCCAGCGATTGCAGAAATAATCCGGCAGTTCGGTTTAGACATTCCTACATTCCTCGGAATTGAGCGAGAAAGGTTCCTGCAATTAGAGCCCGCAGTATTAAATATTTTTCACGTCTCAGAGGCAAAAGGTAGCCCCTTTATTCCTGAGCAAAATTCCTTAATTATCCCCTACCACGTCAAGTCTGTCTTAGGATTTGGGGGACTTCTGCCGTCAGGAAGTGTGTTTGCGGTAGTGATGTTCATGAAAGTTAAAATTCCCCACAACACTGCTGAAATGTTTAAAGATTTGGCACTTAGTGTCAAAACAGCATTGTCCATGCCCGACAAAAAAAGTGTTTTTGAGTATTCAGAAAATCCTCCAAGCTTTGTTACAAATAACAATATTTACGAAACCCAATTACTTGAATATCAAGTGGCTAATCTGATGCAATTGCTGGACTTTTCTGAACAAGAAATGCTCAGACAAGCCACTCGCTTGCAACAGACTATTGACAATTTACAGTGCGAACTAGCCGAATACAAAAATAAGGAACAAGCTTTGAAAGTAAGCCAAAATTCATTTACAGGCATCCTAAGTATTCCCAAAGATGCTATTTTGCGCGTACAAGAAAATCAAGGAATTGAGCATTTTAATCCAGGGGAAGAACAGATTTAAACCAAGCTCTGTGTTTAGCAAACCGGTTTATCAAAGAAACCAAGTTATTGCGGTGTTTGTTGAGTAAATTTTGTTTTTACAGGAAGGAGTGCGAACATCCGGCTTGCTGTATATACATCTAAGTAAGTCGGTAGAAAAAAATCAAGGTAAATAAAGTAATGTTAATATCTGTTACCCAAAATAATACTACAATGATGCTGAGAGCGTGAGAAATATTTTATGCACGTAAACTACCAAGAAAGAATTGATTTAACCTCAGAGGAGTTAAAAATAATTTTGTCGCAGCGCCGTGAACTATAATTAATCGACAAAAAATTCCGATACCGAGATTGATTAAAGGCTGAAGATAGCTAAAGCCTTACAGATGTAGTGAAGTTAAATAAATTTTTAATAAAATTGAAAAAAGTCAAAAGTAAGAAAGCTTTCAGTAAAAACAAGTTTTTTTACTTTTGGCTTTTGACTTTTGACTTTTAGCACATCCAGTATTCAACTCAAAACTCTTAAGGTGCTGCTGCCGCCCTGCGGTTGGCAACAATCAGGTTAGCCTGATATTCTGCCGCTTTTTGCTGAGCCTTTTGATAGTTAGGGCTGGTTGACGGTACGGCTCTCATGAGCTTAACCGCTTGCTGCCACTGGCTTGCTACTGCGATCCACTCATTTTGAGACTGAGCCGTCTGGGCCGAAATTGCTGCCTTCTGAGCTGTGTTAACGGCTTCTCTCCAAGAGTCAGGCTTGGGCGCGGCGGCTTTTGGTGGAGGAGAAGCTGGAGCTGGGCTTGCTGGCGCAGCAGTCGGAGCGGGTTTTGCGGCAGGGGAGGCTGCCTGTGGGATGCCCGGAGAGGCGGCGGTCGAGGATGCAGCGGCTTTAGACGCGGGAGATGCGGGTTTCGGGGAGGGGGAAGTAGCTACGGGGGCGATGGGTTCTGGGTTAGAGTCGCCGAAGGGGAAAGTTTTAGTAAAGAAAAGCCCTGCGATCGCCGCCAGAGGTACTAAGATACCCACAGGTATTACCCATTTGGGAAATTGTTTTTTCGGAGGCGGGGCTTGATCTTCGTCTTCGTCTTCGTCTTCCTCGTCGTCATCTCGATCGAATTCTCCTTCTTGATAATAGTCTTCGCCTTCGGGCTCGACATCATCTAAACCTACAGAGTCGTCAGGCATTCCACTATCCAAGGGGTAAGGCATTGAATCGGCAGGCATCAGATCAATTTCATCTTCCCACGTAGGCTCACCGTCACCTGTTCGACGCCCGTAAACCTTTACAGTGTGAATTGATTCAAGTCCCAGCTTCGTCATGCCGGTGCGGATGAAATCGACCAATACCATTTGATCCGGTACTTTGTCTGCCTCCAGAATTATGTGGAGGCAGCCATTGTCCCGCGTCACATCGGCGTTGATGCCTTTGGGTTTGAGTGTACGGTTGATGCTAGATGCGATCGCTTTTGGATCGCCTTGCTTGAGCAGTTCCCGCGGGTTCTGTTGTGTCATGGGTAGCGCTCTTTTTTTGGGGGGGGTGGAGAGCCGGCAAATAATATTAACCGATCGGCATTCGGCGGACAATATTTATTTACCACATTAACTTCTACTTTGGCATTCTAAGAGTATTTCTAGTATCTATTGACCTTTTGCCCCGCGATCGGGCATCAAGCACATAGCCGAAGAAAGAAATTTGTTATAAAAATTTACAGTAAAGCGCCGCTCCTGTGCTCTGTCGCGCATCAGCGAAACAAGCTAGAAAGTTCTATAACTTTGGTTTGCAGGGTTGAGATTTCTTCTCGGCCCCGTTTTAAAGAAGCTTCTAACTCTAGGAGCAAAGGCAAACTTTTTTGCAGTTTTTCTAAGCTGGCATTCTTGACTTCTTGCCGAAAATAGTATACTCGTTTCGGATTGCCGAGATCTAGAGCTTGAGCAATTTTATCATCGCGATCGCCCGCTTGGATCATCGCCTTTACCCACAGCCAAATCCGAAACTTACCAGTCAAGCCAGCCACAATTCTCAAACCAGGCTCGCTGCGGCCAGTTAAGCCTGCCAGTAAATCCAAAGCGGCGGAGGTATTGCCCTCGCGAATCGCATCGGCTAGCTGGAAAGTATTTTGGGCGTGACAGTGTACCAGTGCTGCCACTTCCTCCGGGTTCAGAGGTTGGCTGCGGTTGCCGGCAAACAGTCGCAATTTTTCGAGTTCGCTGTATAGCCCGCGGGTATCGCTGCCAATGGATTCGGCCAAAAGTTCGATCGCTGTGGCGGTCAATTTTACGTTCATTTCGCCCGCGACTTGGCGCACCCGCTGGGCTAATTCTTTGTCATTCCAAGGCGGAATCGGTGAAAATTCCCGCACTTGGGCGGCGGACTGGGAAATTAACTTGGTAGATTTGAGCCGGCTGTCGGGTTTTTTGACGGATGTTAGCAGCAACACGGTGGTGTCGGGAATCACCGGCAGCGTCCGTTCAAATTGTGCTAACAGTTCTGGAGAACACTGCTGCGTTACAGTAGTATTTGCCAGCCAGACAAAACGGCTGCCGGTACCGAAGGGGGGCGTTAAGGCTCGATCGAGCCCTTCGACCACAGCTCCGGCGGAATCGGCAATAATCTTGTCATAGTTAAAACTAGCCCAGTTGGGGTCGAGGACTGAGGAGCGCAAACTTGTCACAGCCTGCGCCATTGCAAAGTCGTCTTCCCCCCAAAACAGGTAAATTTGCATGATTTAACGCTCAGTAGCCCAAAAAATCAAAGTTGCAGGTTCCGCAAGTCCAACATATCCTGAATAGGGCTGTTGGAAGCCCGCACCATAATATAAAATTTGGTGTGGGAGTTTGTCACCGCGAGGAAATCAAGATTGGATGATACTTATCAAGCTTACGTAAATCGGGTGGCGCGAATGACGCTGCTGGACTCCTACAAGTCCCAGGTGGAACACATTCAGGAATCTCCAAAATTTAAGCCCGACGAAGCAGGCCGGAGATCTCCTGTACCTTTTCCAGGTTATTCAGTGATTACGCCGCCTGCGGGGGAAGATGCAGAAAATGCTGCATTTTATAGTAATTTGCAGTCGAGCCAACAACGGCTATTGCAGGAAATAGGGGAGGGTGCGCTCGTGGCACTGCCTCCTGATAGCTTCCATTTAACCGTAGCCGATTTAATTTGGAACAGCGCTTTTCGAGATGCCTCTGATAAAAATCCAGAATTTGAGGAGCAACTGCGCTCGCGCATGGCCGATGGTTTTGCCGCCTGCAAACCCTTGGCGGGCGGCGCTCCCATTCGCTGGATAGTGCTGGGGTTGATGGTGATGACTAGGGCTGTGGGTGTTTGTTTGGCACCGACGGACGAAAACTCTTACAAGCAAATTCTGGAGTTTCGCCGATCGATCTATCAAAATCCCGATTTAATGGCTTTGGGAATTGAACAGCAATATCATTTTACGGCCCACATTACTCTGGCTTATTTTGGGGACACCGGGCCGAACCTTGACCGCGATCGCTTGTGCGCTTTGCTGTCAGAGTTGAACGAGCAATGGCTGGACACGCCGCAAGAACAGTCCGTACACCGAGTGGAACTGCGGAAGTTTGACGACATGACCACCTATCTCCGACAACCGGAATGGCCTGTTTTTGAGTTTTAACGAAGGAAGAGGGAAGAGGGAAGAAGGAAGAAGGAAGAAGGAAGAGGGAAGAAGGAAGAAGGGAGAAGGAAGAGGGAAGAAGGAAAATTTTTTCCCATCTCCCACTCTCCCCATCTCCCCATCTCCCACTCTCCCCATCTCCCACTCTCTCGCCCCCTCTCCCCCTCTCCCCTGTGACAACAGTCAGGATATTGCCTATTAAATGCTTTAATTATTTTTGTTTGAAAGTAAACTCAAGGAAAAAATTTATGAAAAACCAGGAAAAATCAGTAATTCTGGTTTTTTACTTTTTGCTTAAAAAGTGATAATACACGTAGTTGGTATCGGTTTAGATGGAGCTTCTGGGCTGAGCGAATCGGCGCGGCAGGTTGTAGAAATGGCCGCTCTGCTAATAGGCAGCGACCGCCTTTTGAGCTATTTTCCCCAGCACGACGGAGAGCGCTGGGCGTTGGAAGATTTGACCGAAGCAATTCTGGAAATTCGGCGCTGGTGGGCGACTGAACCCGAATTAGATCCCTCTGCGGGGACGGTGGAAACCCGCGATCGACCGATCGTAATTTTAGTGGCGGGAGACCCCCTGTTCTACGGCTGGGGAAAGTTGTTAATTGCCCAATTGCCACCCGAAAAATTAACTTTTCACCCCCATGTCAGTTCTGTGCAGTTGGCTTTTAATCGCTTGAGAATCCCTTGGCAAGATGCTCATTGTGTAGGCTCTCAAGGACGCTATTTTGAGGAGCTGACGGCGAAGCTGAAGCTCGGTGTGGAGAAGATTGCGGTGCTGGCGGACGAAGCTCACACTCCGGCTTTACTGGCAAGTTTGGTGAAAGCTCTAGATTTGCCGACACGCTACAAGTTTTGGGTTTGCGAAAATTTGGGGGCTGCCGAGGAACGGGTAAGCCCCAAGTCTCTGGAAGCTTTGCTGAGAGAGTCTTTTGCACCGCTGAGCGTGGTGGTGATGCTGCGGGAACCCCCGCCGAGGGCAGAACCTTTGGATTTGGAAAAGTTGCCTTTGTTGGGAATACCGGATGCAGCTTTTATCGGTTGTGGCGATAAGCCTGGTTTGACGGTTGAACGGGAAGTGCGGGTGTTGGTGTTGGCACAATTGACTTTGCAATCGGGACAAGTTGTCTGGGATGTGGGTGCTGGTAACGGTTCTGTGTCGATCGAAATTGCTCGTTTATTCCCGCAGTCTGAGGTGTACGCGATCGAACAAACGGTTTCTGGTAATTCTGCGATCGAGTTCAACTATGGCCGTTTTGGGCTGCAAAATGTGTTCTCGATTCACGGAACCGCCCCGGAAATCTTGCACCGCTTGCGTCCTCCGCACCGGATTTTTATTGGCGGTAGTGGCGGAGGGTTGACTAAAATTTTGGGCGTTTGCGCGCTGCGGCTGCTCCCTGGAGGCTCGATCGTGCTGGCTTTGGATGCTTTTGAGGATATTGCTACTGTTTTGAGCTGGATTGGCGATCGGGTGCGCCGGGAACCGCACTGGAGTTACCGAATCGTGCAAGTGCAGTTGTCGCGTTCTGTGGCTGGGGGGAATTCAACTCGTTTTGATGCGTTGCGGCCTGTTTCGATTGTGACGATCGATCGACACTTGAATTAATGTCGGAATTTTTACCGCAGATTTAAGCTGATTAGCGCTGATTAACGCTGATTTGAGTCAGGAAGAGTAAGGTTGCGGTTGCTAGTAGCAATAAAATGCCGGCTGCACCTGCTAGAGGTTTTGCTGCTATTCCTGTAATCCATTCCGGTGCGCGGCCTGTGGGATTAATTGCGCCTTCTGTATCTACGGTAGTTATACCCCAAATCCAAGCTGCGTGAATGCCGATCGCCAATCCTAAACTGCCATTGTCGGCGATGCGGGCTAATGTTAAAACCATCCCCATCAGCCACAATCCGGGCAGTTGCGGTAGAGTTTCTTTGGCTGCCCAAATTAGGTGGGCGATCGCAAAAATGAAACTGGCGATCGCTGCTGCGATTAGCATTGAGTAATCTTGCTGGAGGATTGTTTGCAAGCAGCCGCGAAAAATTAACTCTTCTGTGGCGCTAATCCACAGTCCTAATAACAGAGTCAGCAGACTAGCAGGGTTAAAAATTAAAGTCCAAAAATTAATTTTTTCGCCTGTTTCGGTGGAAGTTTCGCTTTTTTTTAGTTCTAGCCAGCCTGCGGTTAATTGCAGACCGAATAAAATTACTAAGCTAATTATTCCTAATCCTAATCCCCGCATTAATGACATCAAAACTGCGGGTTGCCAATCCCAACCCCAGTTAACAAAAGATGTGTTTTCGATCCAACTTGTCGCCCATAAAATGAAGGGGACAATCACGTAGAGGGAAGCTAGTAAAGGTAGTTTTTTGTTTCCCAGGGGTTGGGGCGGATGCCATTTGAGGGCTATCGCCAGCACAATCGCTGCGGGAAGCCACACAACAATCCAAGTCGAGAAAAACAAGATTATTTTGACAATTGCTGGTATTGACGGCGACAGCAGTCGCAGGTTGTTTATACTATTCCACATTTAAGGGGTGGCAACTATAATACTGTTGACTGTTGGCTGTTGACTGTTAACTGTTAACTAATGACTACTGACTACTGCCAACTGCCAATTGACTACCGATCGAGCTTGCGCTGAATTTGCCTCAAAGACTGGTACATTTCGGGCAAGCGGTTGTAGACGGCTGCGGCTTTGAGAAATAGTTTGTGGGGAATTGCTGGAACGCCCGTCACGATCGCACCTGCGGGCACGTCGCTGTGAATTCCGGCTTTAGCAGTGGCGATCGCCCCATCTCCGATTTTGGCTTGATTAGCAATTCCTACTTGACCTGCCAAAATTACATTGTTGCCAATTTTTACCCCGCCAGCCATGCCAACGTGAGCGGCAAACGCGCAATTTTTCCCGACTTGACAGCCATGACCTACGTGTACTAAGTTGTCGATTTTTGTATTCTGGCCGATGCGGGTTTCTCCGACAGCGGGCCTGTCGATCGTGCTGTTGCAGCCAACCTCAACGCCCTCTTCTAATACAGTGCAGCCAGACTGCTCCATTTTCACCCATCCTGTGCCTGTCGGCACGAACCCAAAACCTTCGCTCCCGATCGCCGCACCGCTGTGAATCACGCAATTTGCCCCGATGCGAGTACGTTCGTGAATGACACAATTAGCGTGTAAAACAGTGCCTGCGCCTATTTCCGCATCTGGGTAAATTACGACATTTGGATGAATGCAAACGTTGCTGCCAATTTTGACTTTTGCTTGAATAACGACGTGGGGGCCGATATAGACATTTTCACCAATTTCTGCTGAGGGGTGAACGACGGCTGAAGGATGAATTTCGGATGCTGGGCGAAACGGTTGATAGAAAAGGGCGATTGTTTCAGCAAACAGCAATCGCGGATCTGCTGCGGCAATCCAAGCAATGTTGCGATCGTCACATTGAGCTTGGAGGCTTTCATCTAAGGGTAAAATTAAAACCGAAGCATTTGTAGTGGCTGTATGAACGGCAAATTTAGCACCTTCTATGTAACTGATAGTACCGGGTGCAGCTTCATCAACAGGGGCCGCGCCTGTAATTTCTGGATCGGTAGCAACCGACGCTGTGAGGGTGCGACTTGTGGCTAAGTTAAGTTTTTGTAGTATTTCGCTAAACTTCATCTATAAAAATTTGTTGTTAGCACAGATGGATCATAGTTAAAATTACCAGCTTTGGAGCACGATCTGAGCAGTTGGCATTTAAAAAACAAAAACCCCGATTTTTTGAAGAAGTCGGGGTTGTAGCGCTCGATTATTTTTGGCAATTATTTTACAGAAACTGCATCTACGTCAACGGTGCTGCCTTGGGCTTCAGAATAATGGGCACCGGTGGCTTCGGATGCTGATGCTGTCTCTGTTTGGCGGGATTTAAAGTAGTCGATCGCCATTTGCGAAACTTCGGAAATCAGCAAGACTGCGATCGCCACATCGTCAATTTGTCCGATGACGGGGAGAAAGTCTGGGGCAATGTCGATCGGGCTTACCAGATATGCCAGGGTTCCCAGAATAATCCACCAGCGGTATTTGGGGTTGCGGAGGGTGTCGCGATACCAGTTGTAAACAGATTGTATAGAAAAGTTCATGGGGTTGTCCTCTACTTATATTTTTAATCTTGACAAATTGTCGCTCCAAATGCTTGTGGAGATATCCCCCCTAGGGTTGGCAAGAGACTTCTACCTGGGAGTATAGGGAATTGGGGAGGGAGAAGTTGTCAAGCTGTGTGGAAGTGCGATTCGTTGATTAGTGAATCTCGGTAATCAATCCGTAAATAACTAATCCAGTGAAACTTGACCCCTAGGTTGAGCACTGAACTCTCAGATTGATGAAGGTGCAAGTCCTTCCCGCAAGATTCATGCGTGACTCCTTATCT